>PMYB01000016.1 GCA_003170915.1 Bryobacterales bacterium
ACATGTGGAGTGGTGTTCATCTGGCGCATTTCCTTTACAAAATCCCGGGCATCGTATCCTTTGTCCTTCGGCGCTCGGGAGAACTTACCCACCCCTGCTTTCCAAAAATGACCCAGGCATTCTGATCTGAGCCGCGAACCGTCCGTGCTGACGCGTGGTGACCATGAAGCATCACCATGCCAGAGGCCCGGAAGAGACCGTGTGCGATCTGCCGCCAGTGGTTCCGGCCGAACGCGCGAGTAGGAAGCCGCCAACATGCCTGCGGGAAGCCAGAATGCCAGACCGCACGCCGGCAGAGGACCCAAGCCAGTTGGCGCCGCCGGAACCCGGGGTACGCCATCGCCTGGCGGATTGATCGACGCGCGACGCAGACGCCATCCCCGCCAGAACCATTGCGGCTACCCCCGCCGTTGAACCAACTGCCCTGGGGGTTCGCGAAAGACCAGTTCGGGTCCCAACGCGCTGATTTCATTGGGGTTATGGGAGCACTAATGGTCCGCTCCGCGAAAGACCAGTTCCAGACGTATCCAGTTGATTGCACAAGGCTTCCCGGCATACTTCCCCTTCCGCCGCGAAAGACCAGTCCCGGTTTGGGCCATACTGAACCCGCAGGCGGCTATGCAACTGGAGTTTCACCAACTCGACCGGCGATGGGAACACCTGCGAGTCCGCCGGCCGCACCGGCAGCGGCGCCTGATGGCATCGCTGGCTGAGTCGGGCTAGCAGACACCCATCGTGGTGGTTCCCTCCCCGGACCACCGCGACCGCTACCTGGTCATCGACGGCCACAAGCGCATCGCGGCGCTTGAGCAACTGGGCCGGGACACGGTGGAAGCGGTGGTCTGGCCGATGGGCGAGGCCGAGGCTCTGCTACTGGACCGTTCGCTGCGCTTCTCCGAGCATGAGACCGCGCTGGAGCAAGGCTGGCTGCTGGCAGAGATGGAGCGGCGCTTCGGCTATGGACTGGAGGAACTGGCGCGCCGGTTTGACCGCAGCGTGAGCTGGGTGTCACGGCGGCTGGCGCTGGTCGAGCTTCTGCCGGAAACCATCCAGCAGCAAGTGCGCGAGGGCAAAATCTCCGCGCACGTGGCGATGAAGTTTCTGGTGCCGGTGGCCCGCATCAACCTGGAGGACTGCCAGCGGATGGCCGCGGCGTTCGCCCAGCATCACTGCAACACCCGGCAAGCCGGGCAACTGTATGCCGCCTGGCGCGGCGGCCCGATAATCCGGCAACGCCTGCTCAACGAGCCCGCGCTGTTCTTCAAAGCGCAGCGGCAAGCGGAACCGAAAGCTACAGCAGCGCCGGCCGCCGAACTCTTGCGCGATCTGGAGATGGCGGCGGCGATTGTGAACCGCGCCACCCGGCGACTGGCGGGCGCCGCGGAGATGGATGGTCAGCAACGCGAAGCAGCGCGGCGCCAGATCGAGCGCATGGAAGGCCAACTCCGCCGTCTGGCCGGGAGAATCCCCCAGGAGCAAGAGCCGCATGTTGAGCCAAGCGCAACGCACCACGATTCTGGAACTGAGTGCCCAGGGAGTGAGCCAACACGAGATCGCGCGGATGTTGGGAATCTCCCGTCTGTCGGTGCGCAAAGTCGTGCGATCTAACTCGACCGCGGTCCCGGAGATACCGCGGGCCGAGAAAGCCGAACCCTACCGGCAACGGATCCTGGAGCTTTTCAACACCTGCAAGGAGAATCTCGTGCGAGTCCATGAGGAACTGACGGCCGAGGGAGCGGCTTTGTCGTATCCGGCGCTGACCGCCTTCTGCCGCAAGCAAGGCATCGGGCAGGCGCCGGTCGTGGCGGCGGGCCAGTACCACTTTGAGCCGGGCGAGGAAATGCAGCACGACACATCTCCGCACGAGGTCCACCTGGCCGGCAAGAGGCGCAAGGTGCAGACCGCATCGGGCGTGTTGTGCTACTCGCGGATGTTGTTCTTTCAGTGCTACCCGACGTTTCAGCGTTTTGACTGCAAGGTATTTCTGACCGATGCGGTGCGCTACTTCGGCGGCGCGAGCGAACGCGTCATGATCGATAACACGCACGTCGTGGTGCTGCGCGGCACTGGCCGCGAGATGGTTTCCGTGCCCGAGATGGCCGCGTTTGGAGAACGCTTCGGGTTTCGGTTCGTAGCGCATGCGATTGGGAACGCCAATCGTTCGGCCCGCGTGGAACGGCCCTTCTGGTTCATCGAAAACAACTTTCTGGCCGGGCGTACGTTCTCCAGTTGGGAGGATCTGAATCGGCAGGCGCGCGAGTGGTGCGACAAGGTCAACGCCACATACAAGAAACATATCCGTGCGGTTCCCCGCGAGCTATTCGCGGTGGAGCGGCTGCGCCTGAAGCCGTTGCCGGCCTGGATTCCCGAGGTCTACCGGCTGCACCAGCGCCTGGTGGATGTGGAAGGCTATGTGGCGCTCCACACCAACCGCTACTCGGTTCCGGTGGACTGGATCGGCCGCCGCGTGGAGGTGCGCGAGACCAAGGACAAGATCGAGATTCAGCGCGACGCCCGCAACCTGGTCACCCACACCCGGATCGCCGACGCCGAGCATCAGCGGATCATGCTGGCGCAGCACCGGCGGCCGCGGGGCCACGGCATCGAACGTCCCGATCCCCATCCCGAAGAGAAGGCCATCCTGGAGGCCGCGCCCGAGATGGCCGACTATGTCGCGGCAATGAAACAGCGAGGCCGCAAGGCGCCTACGCTTGCCCTGCGCCAACTGCTGCGCCTGGTGCGCGAGTACCCACGGGAACCGCTGCTGGCCGCCGTGCGGGAAGCCGCCCGCTACGGTCTCTACGACCTGGACCGGCTGGAACGGATGATTCTGCGCCGCGTGGTGCGCGATTACTTTCTACTCGACGGTGGCTCACACGATGACTGAAGAACTCGAACAACTGCTGAAGAATCTCAAGCTCCGGCGCATTCTGGAGATCTACGACGAACAGTTACGCGCCGCCGAAAAGGAAGACGTCACGTACTCGGAGCTGGTCACGCGTCTGGTGCGCGCGCAGTGGCACGCCCGGCAGGAGGGCGCCCTGGAGTGGCGCATCCGGCGCGCCAACCTGCCCGAGCGCTGGTCGCTGGAAACCTTCCCCTTCGCCCGCCAACCGGGCGTCAACCGGAAACAGATTCGCGCCTTTGCGGAGCTGGAGTTCATCGCCAAGGCCGAGAACATCGTGTTGGTGGGGAAGACGGGTGTCGGCAAAACGGAACTATCCTGTGGCCTCTTGCTGAAGGCGCTGGAGAACGGCTACCGCTGCCAGTTCATCCGCGCGCAAGATCTGTTCGATGAGATGTATGCGTCGCTGGCCGACCGCTCCACACGGCAACTCTTGAAACGCCTCGCCCGCCTGGACGTACTTCTGATCGACGAATTTGGATACCTGACCCTGAAACCTGAGCAGAGCAACATCTTCTTCAAGCTGATGGAGGAGCGGTACCACTGCCATTCCACAATCATTACTACCAATCTGGTCTATGACGAGTGGCATAACTTTCTCGGCAACAAATCGATGGTAGACGCGCTGCTGAGCCGCGTGCGGCATTACTGCCACACGGTGACCATCGACGGCCCGTCGCTTCGCGAACTTCAGGGCTGAGGAGGAATCGCGTGGGAGAGAACCCCATCAGCCGGGAAGAATATATCGACAAGATCCTCAACGCGTACCGGTGGACACCGGGAGCGGCGGGCACGGTCCGCCGCCCGGATCGCCTTCTGGCCGCGCAACTGCATGAGCGAGGCGTACCCCTGATGGCAGTCGAAAACGCCTTGGTCCTGGCAGCGGCGCGTCGGATGATACGGGCCGCCGGTTCCCCACCTCTGGGCACGATACGCTCCCTGGCATACTTCTTACCGGTGATCGAGGAAGTGCTCAGCCTAAGTGTCGGTCCGGGCTACTTACAGCATCTGCGCCACAAGATCGAACGCCTCGCCCAAACACCACGGTAGGCCCCCTGCGGCCCCCACCGCAGCGAAGCGCTGGCCCTGCGCGCCTTCGGTGCGGATGATAAGAAATCCCCCCGCACGCCTTCGGCGTGGATGATATCGCCTTGACCCTCGTTTCCGTTCCCAACCCCGTTCCCAGTGGGGGTCACTTCAACCGAGCACTACTGGGAACATTCTCGCGAGTGCCGAGGCCTTTGTCCCCCTGCCCGGATCACGCAGGCTTCCTCAAGGACAGGTTGCATTGCAGATCGGCCGGCCTCCGTGCGCCGTATTGTGGGCTGACTATTTCCCCGAGACATCGCGCCCAGTTGCTGCCCTATGCAGGCGTACCGAAAGGACACTTATAATCCGGGTAGCCGCGCCGGCCTGGCAGTCCGGGCTTCAGGGGTGCCGCCGCTTGGTCGTAGATGTTCTGCCCGCTCTGGATGCGCGCCCGGATTGAATCCGCCAGTACCTGCGCGAAGCCCTGCATCTCGGTTGCGGTGTACGGCGAATAGACGAAACGAGCGCGTTTGATGACGGTTTGGAACCTGGACATGGTGATAGGCTGAAGGGTGTCGGTTCCGCCAGAGGTCGTGTTCCACCGATTTTTCCAGACGCTTAGTCCAGCGGAGCGAGCAAAATACAGGGGTAAGCACGACCTAAGCGGATTGCCGCCAACTGTCGAGCCCTTCCTGATGCGCGTTCAAGAAACATTCAATGAGGCTCTGGGCAGGGAAAAGCAGAACGTACCTGAGCACGTAGACCACCCCCCATTTCACGTTGACTACGTGGATTCAGATATTCCGAATGCCTTCGCCTTCCGTTACAAAGGTTATTCCACTGCTGTCCGGGAGATGACT
>PMYB01000214.1 GCA_003170915.1 Bryobacterales bacterium
GCCTTCACCAGCAGCGAATCCACGTGCCCGTGGTAGCAGCCCTCGAACTTGACAATCAGGTCCCGCCCCGTAAACCCGCGCGCCACGCGGATGGCCGACATGGTGGCCTCTGTCCCCGAGCTCACCAGCCGCACCATCTCGATGGAAGGCACGGCATCGCGGATGGCTTCGGCCAGCTCGACCTCCTGTTCCGTGGGCGCGCCGAAGCTGGTGCCGATGGCCAGCGCGCCCTCTAATGCCGCCACAATATCCGGATGCCGATGCCCCAGCAAGAGCGGTCCCCAAGACCCCACGTAATCGATGTACTCGTTGCCATCCACGTCGAAGATGTGGGAGCCTTCACCGCGCGCAATGAACAGCGGGTTCCCGCCCACGCTCCGGAACGCCCGCACCGGCGAGTTGACCCCGCCCGGAATGGTCTCCTGCGCCCTGCGAAACAGCTCTTCCGATTTGGAATGTCCGTGGTTGTGAAACATGACTAGCCCGCTTTACGCGGCACCAGCCGGCTGAACCCCAGGCTCATACTGACGTCGTACAAGCTCCCGTTCAGATTCTGCAGCAGGCGCCGCTTCAAACCCAGGTACGGCTGCTTTCCCGCGAACAGGTCCTGGATGATGGCCGAGAACCGCGGGCTGCGGCGCGTGAACTGCACCATGCGCTCCGGCACGGAACCGAAGAGAAATCGTCCCAGGAACACGCGCTTGGCCAGTCGCGAGCCGAATTCCAGGTCGGCAGCGAAGTCGCGCCGCAGCGACTGCCGGTATTGGCCCGCTCTCCCGGCCGGCTCGCCCGCTTCGGAAAGCAACGCGCGCGCCGCCAAGTCCGCCGAGCGAATGGCGTAGTACAGGCCCTCGCCCGTGACCGGATCCACCAGGCCCGCCGCATCGCCCACCGCCATCCAGCCTTCGCCCGCCACCCGGTTCTTCTTCCACGATGCCGCGCTGAGCGACGGCAGCAAATGGCTGTAGAAGGCCGCGCCCTTCCACGCGATGCCGCGCTCGGTCAGGTACCGCTCCAGGCGTTGGCGCAGGGAACTGGCCGGCTCGCCCTTTCCGCAGATTCCCACCGAGAGATGCCCGCAGCGCGGAAATACCCAGATGTAGCCTTCCAGCCGCGGCAGAAACTGGATGTCGATGTGAGTCTGGTCCCCCGGCACGTAATAGCCCAGGGCCGGCATGGTGTCTTCCGGCGTGAGTTCGGTGCCCACCTCGGGCAGCGCGTTGCGGGCGCCCGTCGCTACGATACAGAAATCCGCGTGCGCCATTCCCGAGCTGGTGCGAAGCTGCCATCCCTGCCCGTACCGCGACATTTCCAGCACGCGCGCCTTTTCGATTTGCGCTCCGGCCCGTTCCGCGCGCTCGAGTAGCATGCGATTGAGATCCAGACGCGAGTAGATCAGCAGCGGGTCGTCCAGCTTCAGGCTCACCTCTCCTCCGTGAGGAGCCGCCAGGATGGTCTCCGTGATGAACCGCTTGGGCGTGGAATTTTGGATCAGGAAGGGATACTGACTGTACGCCTTGTACGTCA
Organism: Bryobacterales bacterium; assembly: GCA_003170915.1. Taxonomy (GTDB): domain Bacteria; phylum Acidobacteriota; class Terriglobia; order Bryobacterales; family Bryobacteraceae; genus Fen-178. The sequence goes on from PMYB01000214.1 coordinate 1,528, forward strand.
AACCGCCGCCGCACGGCTTCTCCCAGGCGAGCTTCTCGTCGAACACCAGGACATCCAGACCGGCGGACGCCAGTTGTTCCGCGGCGAATGCTCCCGCCGGACCGCCGCCCAAAATCGCGACACGCTTCATTTCTTTTGACCGGCGGGCGGCAGGTCTTCCGGAGACGGCATTTTACCCCCGCCATGCGGATTCTCCATGCCAGGCGCCGCCGGGGGCATCGCCCCGCCGCCGTGCGGACTGGAACCCGCATCCTTACGGCCCACCACCATCCAGCGGCCGTCCTTCTGTTCGAGTTGATACCGCATCGACATTCCCTGCGCCGCGTTGCCGCCCTTGGGAGAAAACGACACCGTCGCCTCCGCCTGGTTACCGTTGAACTGGATTGACGTCACTTCCACATTCATCGAAGCCACGTTCAGTTGGACCTGGGCCAGGTGATCGAGAACACCTTGACGCACCGCATCTTTGTTCTGGCCGCCGCGGTTGCAGCCGGCCAGACACACCATCAGGAGGACAACACAGCCTGTTCGCACTATTCGATTATAACCGGAGGCATCCGGTCTTGCCGCCCGATGGTATAGTGTGCGCAGGGCCTATGGAAAAAGCAGCCGGGCCACCGCCTTTGAACCCATGAAAACCGCCATGAAAACTCATACCACACGCCGCAACTTCTTGGGCGCCGCCGCTGGAATCGCGGGTCTGAGCGCCGCCGGAGCCGGGCCCGCCTCCGCCAAGATCGAACCCGAGCCTTGGGGCATCAAGCTCGGAATCGCCACCTATACCTTTCGCAGTTTCGACCGCGCCAAAACCATCGAAATGCTCAAGCTGGTCCAGGCGCCCTGGACCAGCATCAAGGACGGTGTTCACTTCGCCTACAACAGCACTCCCCAGGAACTCAAGCAGGTTCGCGCCGAGTTCGACGCCGCCGGCCTGAAGGTCACCAGCGCCGGCAACATCAGCCTGGCCAAAGACGACCCCGACGATATCCGCCAGCGGTTCGAGATCGTCAGGAATCTCGGTCTCTCCATGATGGTCTGCATCCCCACTCGCTCCAACATCCGGACGGTGGAGAAGTTCGTCAAGGAATACGACATGAGGATCGCCATCCACAACCACGGGCCCGAGCAGAAGGACTTCCCTTCGCCCCAGTCGGTTCTGGAAGTGGTGCGCGACATGGACCCGCGCGTCGGCCTCTGTATCGACGTTGGCCACACCGCGCGCACCGGCGTCGATGTGGTCGAGAGCATCGTCCTGGCCGGCAAGCGCCTCTTCGACATGCACGTCAAGGACCTGCGCGATTTCACCAGCCGGGAGAGCCAGTGCGACGTGGGCGAGGGCATCATGCCGTTCCCCGCCATTTTCAAGCAGCTCAAGAAGATGAATTACCAGGGCTGCGTGAATTTGGAATACGAGATCAACCCCAAGGACCCGCTGCCCGGTGTGCTGCGCTCCATGTTCTACATGCGCGGCGTCCTGGCCGGCTTGGGGGCCGCATAAGACTCCCATGCCCAATATCCCCATCGGCGCCAAAGCGGAACAGAAGCTCCTCGTCACCAGCGAGTCCGCCACCACCTTCATGGGGGCGGAGGGCCCGCGCGTGCTCTCCACGCCGCACATGATCGGCCGCATGGAACTGACCTCCCGCGACGCGGTGTTGCCGTTCCTCGAGGCCGGCTTCGACACCGTGGGCACTCACGTAGACGTGTACCACCTCGCCGCCGCGCCCATTGGAGCGGTGGTGACGTTTACCGCGGAAGTCGTCGCCGTGGACGGCCGCCGCATTCAATTTCGCGTGGAAGCCTGGGACGAAAAGGAAAAAATCGGCGAGGGCACACACGAACGGGCCATTATCAACGTCGCGAAATTTGCCACACGCCTCGCGGAAAAGAAGCCCTGATTCGTGGTAGCATATACCGCCGGGAGGCATGTGTGCTGTATGCGAAGACCAGCCTATCTCACCGTACTCGCTCTTCTCCTGCTTGCGACCGCCGACGCCGCTGAGCAGGCCAAACTACCGGGACAGGGCGCTGACGCCTGCACGGTCGTGTCGAAAGCCGAAATCGAACAGACACTCGGCGTCAAGTTGGCGGATGCAGTGAAGAACCCCAGCGGGCAGACGCCGGGAGTTGTGTCCACCTGCAATTACAAGATTTCCGATGGCGGCTTCGTCACTATCGCCATTCGCCGCAGGCCCATCAAATACGAAGGAACGGCGACCGTGGATGCCAAGAAGCAGGGCGTCGAGCAGGGGCACATCGCGGGCCTCGGGAGAGATGCATTGTTAACCGAGGCGTCCGGCATGGAAAACCTGAGCATCTTCCGCGGAGACTACGACTTTATCAACGTGATGGTCATGGGCTCCATCCCCGTGAAACCCGCCTCTGCCGCCGTCGAGAAACTGGGGCGTATCGTGCTTGACGGTTGGAAGTAACCGCTATGATTCCGCGATGCTAGACGCGGGAGGGAATCCGCCGACCGCGCCCCGATCGTCATGGCCGTTTCGGGATGAAGTCACCGCGCCCGTCTCGCGATAGTAGAACGCCAGCAGGGTGCTCTCGTCGTAGTCGATGGCGCGCGCATACTGGCGAATGTAGCTGGTGCTGTAAATGCCGCCAGGCAGCTTTTGGAAGTCCCCCCGCTCAATGGCTTCGAGCGAGCGGACGCCGATCTTCGTCGATGCGGCGATCTGATCGAGAGAGATGCCCCGGTTCTTGCGAATCGTGGCCAAGCCGAGCACGTTTTTCTCCTCTGTCATCTGCCTGCCCTTCCGTTCGGGCCCATGGGACGCTGGACCCGGAACTTAGGTACTAGAGGTAACACTATAACACTACTTCCGCCTCTGATACACTGATTCCTCATGGCGATTCCCTCCCTGGCGACATCTCTGTGCGGTATCGCACTGAGCAACCCCGTCCTGGCTGCCTCGGGTACCTTCGGCTACGGCCTCGAATTCGAGAAGCTGGTGGACCTCGACGCGCTCGGTGGTTTGGTGGTCAAAGGGCTTTCGCGCGAGCCCATTGAAGGCAACCCGCCGCCGCGGGTTTACGAAACTGTGGGCGGCATGATCAACTCCATCGGCCTTCAGAACATCGGCGTCCGGGCCTTTGTAAGCGAAAAGCTGCCCGCGCTGGCCAGGCTTCGCACCGCGGTTTTCGCCAATGTCTTCGGCTACCGCGCCGAAGACTACGCGGAAGTGGTGCGCGTCCTGGAAGACCACCCGGGCCTGGCCGCGTACGAGCTCAACGTATCCTGCCCCAACACCAGCCACGGCGGCATCTACTTCTCGAGCGACCCCACGCTGCTGGCCGGCGTGGTGACGGCCGTCAAGCGCGTGGCCCGCCGGCCGGTGATCGTGAAGCTTTCACCCAACGTCGGCGCCATCGAACCCCTGGCGCGCGCGGCGGAATCGAGCGGCGCCGACGCCCTCTCTTTGGTTAACACCTTCATCGCGCTGGCCATCGACGCGCACACGCGCCGTCCCCGCATCGGCGCCGGTTTCGGCGGGCTTTCCGGTCCCGCCATCAAACCCATCGCTTTGCGGCTGGTTTACCAGGCGGCGCGGGCGGTGAAGATTCCCGTAATCGGCCTGGGCGGAATCTCGACCGGCCTGGATGCCGCCGAATTCCTGATCGCCGGAGCCAGCGCCGTTCAAGTCGGCACAGCCAACTTCTGGGATCCGCGCTCGCCCGTGCGCATCGCCGCGGAACTGGCGGACTTTCTCAAGCGGGAGGGCGTTTCCAACGTCTCCGGCCTGGTGGGAAGCCTTGAGATGTAGCCGGTTAACGACGCTCTTCCAGCATGGCCCTCAGGCTGGCAATTTCGCGCTTGAGCTTGCGCTCGCGCGCCACCATCATCAGCACGTAGATCACTAGGATGACCCACGCCGCGGTGAGGCCGTAGCTCAGGAACTCGTACTGGTGCTGCAGCCGCTCCGCATCGGATACGAGTTGCGCCACAAGGGATATCACGTTCATAAAAGGGTCTCCGTCACTGGGCATGCGCCGTACGGCGCAGCGAATCGATTTCCCGTTGCGCCTCTTCCTGCCGAAGACGCACGGCCACCATCACGATGCCGAAGAGCAACATGGCGACCATGTTCCACAGGAAGTGCGTCGTCCAGTCCGGCGGGAAGCTTCCGCCCGCCCAAAAGACGGGCTGCGGATGCTGCGTGCGCCACCACTTGATCGAAAAGACCACGATGGGAACATCGATGAAAGCGAAAATGGAGAACACGGCGGCAAAGGTGGCGCGCTGCGTCGGTTCCTCGATGGCCTTGCGCAACATCAGGTAGCCCGCGTACAGCAGCCAGCACACCAGCGCCGAAGTCAGACGCGCGTCCCAGGTCCACCAGATGCCCCAAATCTCGCGTCCCCAAATGGAGCCGGTCACCAGGCCGACTGTGGTGAAGGCCAGCCCCACCTCTGTAACAGCCACCGCCGCGGCGTCGAACCTGAAGTTCTTGGTTACGAGGAAGCCCACGCTCGCGAGTAGCGCCGCGCAGGCCGCGGTCATAGCGGCAGCCCACATGGGGACGTGGAAGAAGATGATCTTGAAAGTCACACCCTGCTGCGTCTCCTCCGGCAGGCGCGCGATGGCGTTGATGTTCCACGCCAGAATCAGGAGCGCCACAATGCCCAGAACGTAAAGGATCTTTTCACGCATAAACAACCATCATCCCACCAGCACGCTCTCGACCAGAACCAGCGAGACCGCGGTGTAAACCACGTCGAACCCGATCAGCATTTTCAGCCACGCCATCGTGTCCGGCCCGATCGGTTTGCCGGCAACCAGCCCCGTGGTCAACTGCATCGCGCCCAATAACGCCGGCACCAGGATCGGATAGGTCAGCATCGGCAACATCACTTCCCGCAGCCGGATGTTGACCGTAAGCGCGCTGAAAATCGTGCCGATCACCGTCAGCGCCCAGGTGCCCAGCGCCAGCACCAGCATGAGTTCCCCGAATTGCGACGTCCACCGCACATTATAGAAGATGCCGAAGACCGGCAACGAGACCAGCTCCACCGCCAGCACCAGCAGGAAATTCGCCACAGCCTTGCCCAGGAACAGGGCCGCTCCCGAAATGGGCGCCGCGATCAGCGCGTCCAGACAGTCGTTGGGCAGCTCGCGCGCGAAGCTGCGGTTCAGTACCAGCGCCCCCGCGAACGCAAACACGATCCACAGCAGCCCGCCCGAGATTTCGCGCGTGGTGTCTTCCGTGGGATCGAACGCGAAGCTGAACAGCAGCAGGATCACCAGCGCGAAAGCCAACGACGCGTTGATGGCCTCCTTGGTGCGCAGCTCGGCGCGCAAATCTTTTGCCGCGATGACCAACACCTGCCGGAAGAATCCCATCAGCCCTCGCCGTATCGCGCGTAAATCAGACCGGGATCGGCCGCCATTTCCGGCGTGCAGGAGCCGCAAAATGCCGCCTGTCCGCGATTCAACAGCGCCACGTGCGAGGCCAGCTCGAGGGCTTCCCGCAACTGGTGGGTCGAGAGGATGATGGTTTTACCCGCCGCCAGGGCTTGGCGGAGCAGCGTTTGCAGCACCGCGATGGCGCGATCGTCCAGCGCCGTGAACGGCTCGTCCAGCAGCAGCACCGAAGGCTCGTGCAGAAAGGCGCGCGCCACCGCCAGCCGCTGCCGCATGCCGCGCGAAAACTCGCGCACCAGCCCGTTCCTCACGCGCTCCAGGCCCGTGCGCTCCAGCCATTCGAGGGCCGCGCGGCGCGGGTCGGCCAGTCCGTAAAGCTTGCCGAACAGCGTGAGGTTCTCCAGCGCCGACAGCTCGTCGTAGACCGAGATCCCGTGGCCGATGAACCCGATTTGCCGCCGCGTTTCGGTTTCCCTAGGTGTGTTGCCGAAAATCCGAACCTGCCCGCGGCCCGGCCGCGAAAAGCCCGCCATGATGCGCAGCAGCGTGGTCTTGCCTGCGCCGTTGCGCCCAATGAGAGCCAGGCACGATCCTGCTGCTGCTTCCAGACGCACGTCGCGCAGGGCCGGGAAGTCGCCGTAGAACTTCCACACCCCGTCAACGGCGACCGCGCTCATTCGTCTCCTTGGTTGCACCCGGCGCGCGGTAGAGCAGCGCCAGGCCCAGCGCCAGCGTGCCCAGCGCCAACGCCAGAATCAGCTTGGCCTGGCCATAGATCCGCGGCATGATCGCCTCGATGCGCGGGCCGCTATCGGAATCCGGGGTCTCCGCCGTCAACACCACCTTGTACGCGGCGCCCGTCAATCCGTAAATGTGAGCCTGCGTGCGCGGTTCCTGCCCCAGGTCGTTGAGGTTCTCTCCCTGGAGCGCCATCCCGTTAGGCGCGATGAGGTAGGTGTTGTCGTCCTTGGTGACGACCTTGCCAGCGTACGCAGCGCCCTCGGTGTAGGGCACGGTGTAGCTGAGGTCGAACCGCGTCTCGCCCGGCTTCATCGGAACATCCACCGCGTAGACATCCGGCTTCGAGGTTTTCTTTACCGCGGCCACAATAGCCACGCCGCCCGGGGCCGTGGCGTTCACCTGCACTTGGCCGTTGGCCGCCGCCGGCAAGTAGAACTGCAGCGTGCCGCCACCCGTGGTGCTGCACAGATAGGTTTCGTTGACCACCATCTGCCCGCTGCCCGGCTCGAACAGGATCATGTGCTTGCCCACTTTCGTGGCCGCCATGGCCGGGGCGCACAGCAGCAGAACAACGCCAATTCCCCTCATGCCTGGGCCACCTTCATGGGTTTGCCGCACTCGCCACAGAACTTCAACGGTTTCTCGAACTTTGCGCCACAAGAGGCACACACAAAATCATTTACCGCAGCCTGCACGACCACCTGCTCGGCCCCGTTCAACCTTGCTTTCAGCGCGTCCACCTCCGCCAGCACCGATGCCAGTTCCCGTTGCAGGTCTTTCTTGGTGCTCTGGTAATCCTGGTCGGAGAGCTTACCGACGCGGTACTCGAACTGAAGGTCGCGCAGGTTCTCGTAGATGGCGGCCTTGCGCTCATCCAGGTGCAGGAACGGCGACAACGGCTCCGGCTCGGGCAGATCCTTGGCCCTCACTCCGAGTATGAACGCGATGACGGCGATCGCAATGACGCACGCAAGAGCGATGATCATTCGAGCTTTGCCAGGTCCTTTTCGATCTGGTCTTTGTACTTCTCGAGCGCCGGGTCGGGCCCGATTTCCGCCAGCGCCTTGGGCTTGCGAAATCTCTTCACAAACAGCCAGATCATCGCCAATCCTAGCAGAACGGAGGCATACGGGACGATCCACCCCCACGCGTTGGGCGTCGCCAGATAAATGCCCGGGCCGTAGTCGCGGACGAACGCCTGGATAATCTGCTCGTCGGACATGCCCACGGCCTGCATTTGCGCGATGCGTTCCTTGGCGGGTTTCGAGAAGCTGCACTCCAGCATACTGCACGTGGCCACCGAATCTTTGCACCCGCACTGGCAGGCCAGCCGCGCCCCCACACGGCGCACATCGACGCTGGGCTTCTCGGAGGCCGTCTGCGCCAGGGCGGACGCCGCTACCACTATGGCCAGCAAACTAGTTTTGAAGCGTCGCATGTTTCTTCATGACGCCCACCACTTCCGTGCGGGCGTATTGCATCTTGATCTTGCTCGGAACCAGGCACACCAGGGTGCCGCCAATCAGCACCAGGCCGCCGATCCAGATCCACGAAACCAGCGGGAAGACGTACGCCTGGATCACCGCGCGCTGGTTGTCGTCCGACATGCCGCCGAAATTCAGGTACAGGTCTTCGTTGAGCCGTGAGCGGACGCCTACCTCCGAAGTGCCCTGCCGGCTCGCCTTGTAGAAGCGTTTCTCGGGTTCCAGGGCGCCCAGTGGATCGCCGTTCTTCGAAACCTGCATGGTAGCGCGATGCCACTGGTAATTCTCGTTCTCGCCCTGCTGCAAGTCCACCATCTTCAGGTCGTAAGCGCCCACGCGCATGGTGTCGCCCTTGTTCAGCTCTTTCACTTCGCTCTGGTTGAAGGCGTGACCGGTGAACCCGATGAACATCAGCACGATCCCCATGTGGACCAGGTACCCGCCGTAGCGCCTGGTATTTCGGTGCGTCAACTCCACGGTGGCCCGCAGGAGGTTCATATCGTTCTTGGCCGCGATGGACCGCGCGCCTTTGTAGAACTCCATAATCACCGTCAGCGCCACGAACAGGCAGAAGCCGAATGAGATCAACGGGTAGAATTGCCGCACGCCCGCCGCCACCAGCGCGCCCACCAGTACCAGCGACGCAATGCCCGGCCACTGGAAATTCCGCCGCAGGCTGTCGAGCGACGTTCTACGCCACGCAAACAGCGGCCCTACGCCCGTCAGGAACAGCAGGAACAGCCCGATGGGGACCATCAGGCGGTTGTACCACTCGGCGTCGAGCGAAATTCGATTTCCGGAGACGGCTTCGGAAATCGTCGGGAACAGCGTGCCCCACAGCACCGCGAAGCAGCTCGCCAGCAGAATCAGGTTGTTGAACAAGAAGCTGGATTCGCGCGAGATGACGCTTTCCAGTTGCGCCTCGCTCTTGAGGTAATCCAGGCGGTCCAGAATCAGGTAAATGGTGGCTGCGATGCCCACCGCCAGGAAAGTCACGAAGTACTTGCCGATATCCGAGCGCGCGAACGCGTGCACCGACTCCACGAACCCGGAGCGTGTCATGAACGTGCCCAGGATGCACAGGAAAAAGGTGGCCGAGATCAGCACGATGTTCCAGACCTTCATCATGCCTTTCTTTTCCTGCATCATCACCGAATGCAGAAACGCCGTGCCGCTCAGCCACGGGAGCAGGGAAGCGTTCTCCACCGGGTCCCAACCCCAGTAGCCGCCCCAACCCAGCACGTGGTACGCCCACGCCGCGCCCAGCAGGACGCCGGTGCTCTGAAACAGCCACGTGACCAACGTCCAGCGGCGCGTGGTGTGGATCCACCCGTCGCCCGGCTGGCGCGTGATGAGCGACCCGATGGCAAACGCGAACGGCACCGCGAATCCCACGTAGCCCAGGTACAACATCGGCGGGTGGATGGCCATGGCCGGGTATTGCAGCAGCGGGCTTAGCCCGTTGCCGTCGGGCACCGCGACGATGAGTTTGTCCGTCGCCAGCATCTGGAACGGATTGGCGATGAAATTGTTCAGGACCAGGAAGAAGGCCTGCACCGTGGTCAGCACGCCCACCACGTACGGCATCATGTCGCGGTGCTTGCGCCGGTTCGTAAAAACGACCACCGCGGCATAGGTGGAGAGCAGCCAGCTCCAGAACAGCAGCGACCCTTCCTGGCCGCCCCACCAGGCCGCGAACTTGTACAGCATGGGCATACTGCGGTTGGAGTGCTCCGCTACGTAGGCGAACCGGAAATCGCCGGTAATGAGGGAGTAGACCAGGATGCCCGAGGCGAGCGTGATCAGCACCCACACGGAGTAGACCGCGCGCTGCCCGCTGACCACCAGGAAAGGCTTGCGCCGAACGCCGCCGATGACGGAGGCCACCGTGGCGTATAGAGCCACACAGAAAGCCAGCAGGATGGCCAGCGAACCCAGATTTTCCATATCCCCCTCTAGATGCTGCTCTTGCCGTTATTGATATTGGGCGCAGCCTGGCCGGGCGGCAACTGCCCCGGCTTGGCTTCGTACTTCGAGGCGCACTTGGCTTGAATTTTGGCGGCGCGGAACACGCCATCCTTGTCGAGCCTACCGTCGGCGAGAGCCTGGGCGCCGTCGCGGAAGGTATCCGGCAGGGGATCGGTGCCCGTGTACGCCACTTTCAGTTTCAACTTGTCCTGAACCAGCACAAACTGCACCTGGCTGCCGGCCCGCTGGATAGACCCGCTCTCCACGTCCCCCCCCACGCGCAGCCGTATTCCGTATGCCTGGTCTCCCATCTGGCCAAGCTCGGAAATGGTCTTGTAGTAGGTCTTGGTTTCGTTCATCCCGGTAGTGGCGAGCCACGCCAGGGTGCCGACCACGACAACGATCAAAGCGGCGAATTTGCCGTACTTTTTCATGCGATCCCTCTGTAACCACAGTATAACCCGAAAGCGCTGGCGGATATTAGGACATACTGGACCTTTTTTGTGGGAATGTTCGACATGCCCATTTTGCCATCACTTCGGGTGCGGAATGATCGCCACGATGAGGTACGTATCGTCCTGGATCAGAAAATAGAAGCGCCAATCGCGGTTCACGCGCGCTTACCAGAGGTCCGTGGCCTTGTCGTACTTTTTGGCGTGCAGCGAGGGATGATTGAGGCTCTTCGCCAGCAATCGGGCTTGCTTATCGAAAGCCTTCTGAGTCGCTGGCGGCGCGGCGCGGTAATCCTTCTCCGAACGCCGGGTGTGTGCCCAGGTCATCGGCGTTAGGAGGCCTTGGCGATCGTGCGCCGCTTGCGCCCTTTGAGAGAATCGATCATCTCCTCGACGGTGTTGAAAGGACCGCGCACCCGTCCCTTCCGCAAGTCCTCCAGCCCTTCGGCGATCGCGCGATCAACCACCGACTTCGGCGTGAGCGTAATCCTTCCCCGTTCCACCTTCGCCTCCAGGATGTCGCCGACGGCAACGCCAATCTGCTCCCGGACGCGCTGCGGGATGACAACTTGATATTTATTTTTGACGGTGACGATGGACATAGCTGTTGGATAGTTGAACTGTTCATCTTCATCTTAACAGGCCTGCTCTACCTCGCGAAAGATGTGCAAACGGCTATGGAGGCACACCGAGAGCCGCTGCATCCACCTTCAGGGGATTAGTCCTGGACTCCGGCGTGCTCATCGCCGCCGAGCGTGCCGCCCGCTGGGCACCCGTTGTTGAAAAAGGCCGAAACGTGGCTGGCCGCAGATGACCGCGGATCAACCCCAAGAATCAAAGCGCCTCCCATTCCTCCCGCTCGATGCCGGCCTGCCGCAGGATGCGCACCAGTAAACCACGGCCTATATCCTCCGTGTGGGGATTCGGGACCCGCAGCTTTCTTCCGCGCCCCTTCATGTATTGGTGATCGCCGCCGGACACAGGCGGCTCGAAGCCCAGTGCACTGAGGCAAGCGATCGGGTCCCTCCGCTTGATTGGACCCATGGCAGGCATTCAAGCGACGTTGCGGATTTCGAGGCGGTTGCCGTCAATGTCCGGAATCGCGGAGTGATCGGCAATGCTGACCAGCACCCATCCCTCCAGGACGCTCTCCAACTCTTCCCGGCAAGCTTCCAGGGTCTTGGCATTCGCCCAGACGCCCGGGATCGCAGGAATATCGCCATAGAACGACCCGTCATCCTCGACGATCTCGTAGCGGGCCTGACGCATGGCTGCCCGGATATAGGAAGTGAGCACGGCTAAATTATCTCATGGTGTCGCCAGCAGCCGCCGGTAAATGGTGTCGGCTTTCGGGTCGGCCTCGATCCGGTGCTCCAGGTAGAAGGCGATCCAGCGGCGGGCGCGGGCGGTGTCGCCGATGCGGGCGAATAAATCGCCCAACCCGCGGGCGCAGCGCGGCTGTCCCGGGAGGTGTTGGATGTGCTCGGCGCACTGCGACTCCATGCTGGTGAGCGCTTCGAGAGAATGCAAGGGCTCGACCCCCGGCGGCGGATGGCGCATGAAGACCACGGCTTGCGCATCCTGGTAGACCAGTTTCCATTCCTTCTGGCTGGGGTCCGAGAGGGCCGCCGGCAGCAGGTAAGGCTCTCCCGAAGTGAATTCGAACCCGTCCATGACGATGACTTGAATCCCGTACTGGTCGATGAGTTCTTCGCCGCTCTTGCCGCCGGTGGAGTCGGCGTTACTGGCCATCCGCCGGTAATCCAGGAATACCGATTCGTTGAGCGCGCGCCCATCGATGAAGACCCGCTCGTGCGGCCACAGCCGCCACATCAGGTAGCCGCCATATCCGTAGGTATTGAACATCGGCCCGGAGACGTTGTGCGCCAGCAGGAAATCGGCGGCCCTGGCGGGGTATCTCCACTCGGCGGCGCGGAACTGGAAGGCGCTGCCGCGCGCGATCTGGGCGCCTGCGCCGGCCAGCACCAGGATCGCCACCAGGAATTGCGCCAGCACCGGCACAGCTCGCTTCCAGGGGATGTAACTCGCAATCACGATGGGCGCGATGAGGCCAATCAAGATGACATTCCGAACCACGTAGATGCCGGCGGCGGCGAAGGCCAGGAACAGCAGCCAGTCGGAAACGCGAGCCTTGCTTCGGGCCCATAGCAGCGCCGCCGCCCCGGCGAACAGCAGCACGCCAAACATCTCCGGAGGCCATAGCGCCGTGTGTTGCCACTCCCACAGGGACCCCTGCAAGGCGCTGTGCCTATAAGTGGACAAGATGGTAGCGGCGCGAAACCCATTGGGGTTGAGACCCGACGCCAGGATGCAGGCTGCGCTCACCATCCAGAGACGGCGCTCGTCGGCCACCGGCCTGCCGCGCCATCGCAGGAATAAAGCCTCGGCGCAATAGGCCCCCAGCGGCGCCCAGCCCAGGAAGAACCCGCCATGCATGTTGGCCCACACCACAAACATGGGAGGGAGCAACCACAGCCACCGGCGGTATTCCAGGGCGGCCATCACCAGGGCCAGCAGTAAGAAACCGATCAGGAACGGCCGGTCCGAACGGAACTTATCCGCGATGCTGGCCGCGAGGAATGCCGCACCCAGCGCGCGGTAGAAGCCCTTCGATCGGTGAAACGCCACCAGCCCGACGATTCCGCAGAAACCCGTGAGCAAGGCCGCGCGCAATAGCACCAGCCCCGCGAACCCCCCGGCGGTGTAGACCAGGTAGAAGACTACTTCCGACAGCCACTCGTGGGTCAAGTCGAAATCGCGCATGTGCTCTTCGCCCGGAAAAGCCGGCTTGCCCATGTAAGTTGTGTAGGCGAACGGATCGGGAACCGGCAGCTTATGGTTCTGCCAGATGTACTGGCCGCTCTTGAGAAGCCACCAGGTATCCGGATCGGAGACTTCGGTGGAGAACCAGCCCATCAATGCGAATGCGGAGAGCGCCAGAATGAGGGGCCGCAGCCAGCGAGGCGCCGCCGCGGGCTGCTTCTTCACAATCGGCGCCGGGCGACTGGCGGCACGAGGGGGCATGTCGGGAGATTCAATTCTAACATCCGGTCACTTCCGGCGCGCCGGAGGATTCAGGATGCGATTCAGCTCTTCGTCTTCCGTTCCCGGCGCATTCGGAAGAACACCAGATAGCCAATCACGTAGGCGAATACACACCACATCGAGCCGTAGAAGCCCAGGAAGGGCAGGCCGATCGCCGGGCTGAAGGTGGGCGATATCAGCACCCCGCTTTCCGGCAGCGCGGGCTTCGGGCGGGGACCAAAATCCACCTGCACCTGGCTCCGGCTCGCGGGATGAGCTTCGTCGCCCTGGTATGAGATATCCATCATGTACTGGCCGTAGCGGCGATCCCGGACAACCAGTGCCACCTTGCCTTCGTCATCCGTGGGACGGCGGCCGTAGTCCAGCACGCCCAGAGACGTCTTGAGCGCGAAACCCACCGCCTGGTAGGCGAGCGGCTGGCCTTTGGCGTCCCGCAATCGAGCCGACACCTCAATTACGGAATGAGCCGGCTCCCCATGGGCGCTCGGGGTTCCCGGATTCCACAAGAAGTGCGGCAGCACTCTTGAAGACAGATAGACCCGGTCGGATGCGGAAGACGGCTGCGCGGTCCTGCCATCTTCGACGCGGGGAACTTCCGCCGGTGACAGCGCCTTCCAACTGACGGCGAGCGACGTCGGCTCTGGCGCCGGAGTGTTCTTCGTGGCACTCTGCGCTCGGGCGGCCGGCGCACACCACAGAATCGCGCAGGCGAGCAGCAGCGGCAACAGTGCGGCCGGCCCCCAGATGCTCGGCCCGAACGAGGTGGGTGCCACAGGCTCCTCCAGTTGCTCGGCCGGCCGGGTCTCCCAGATGGAAATTACCGGGAAGACCCTCGTCAATAGCGTGTAGAGGAGCAGGAAGGCGGCAAAGGCCGCCGCGGTGATCGACCATTCGACCCAAGAGGGGCTATAGTGCGCCCATTTCTCCGGGACCCCCTGAATCGGCAGGAACGGGCTGGAAAGGGTCGGCACAACGATCAGGTACCGTTTGGCCCAAGCACCCACGATGGCCAGGAAGGAGGCCAGGCCCAAACCCGGAACGGTGAACTGCCGATACCGCTTGGGGCCCAGCACCGCCATCATCAGCAGCATCGGCAGAGCCACGCCAACCACTTGCACGGTCCAGAAGTACGGCGCGTAGTCGCCATACAGCAGCCGGTCGAGCAGCAGTTTTTCGGCGCTTTGAAACTTGTATCCGACGGTGAGGTACTCATTGATGTTGAAATACAGGTACAGCAAGGAAAACGACAGCAGCAGCAGGCCCAGGTTGCGGAAGTGAACCGGCAGGAGATAGGCTTCCAGCCGCAGGACGCGGCGCAGAATGCACATGGCCAGGACCACGGCCGCCGCACCCGAATAGATTGCTCCCACCACGAAATAGGGGCCGAAGATGCTGCTGTCCCAACCGGGCCGCAAGGTCATGGCGAAGATCCAGGAGACCACCGTGTGGACGGAGATGGCCAGCGGTATGATGGCCACGGCCATCACCGAGATGGCCTTCTCCAACCAGTGCCAATCGGACCGGGAACCGGTCCACCCCAGCGACAGCAGCCGGTAGAGCCGGCGCCGCACGGGGCCGATGCCCGGATGCGACGCCAGAATCCCGAGATCGGGCATCAGCGGAAGGTAGAAGTACACCAGGCAGCCGGCCAGGTAAGTGCTCACCGAGAGCACGTCCCAGACGATCGGGGATTGAATTCGTGGATGCCAGAGCAAATTCAGCGCTCTCTCGGGACGGCCCAGGTCCACCAGCACCATGGTGCCGCCAATGCACAGCGCCACGACGGTGATTCCTTCGGCCATGCGGGTGATAGGCCGCCGCCAGTCCGTGTCGGTCACGCGGAGTATGGCGGAGATGAGGGTGCCGGCATGACTGATGCCGATAAAGAAAACGAAGTTCGAAATGTAGAGCCCCCAGGAGATCTGGTCCCGCATGCCGGTCTCGGCCAGGCCGTAGCGCAGTTGACGG
Source organism: Bryobacterales bacterium (assembly GCA_003170915.1). Taxonomy (GTDB): domain Bacteria; phylum Acidobacteriota; class Terriglobia; order Bryobacterales; family Bryobacteraceae; genus Fen-178. The sequence continues at coordinate 16,581 of PMYB01000214.1, forward strand.
ACATAAGCGAACAGGCCCCACAGGACGATCGCCGCAAGCAACATCACCCAAGCGTGAAAGCCGCGTCCCGACATCTTGAGTGTCTGTAGCAGATTCGCTTCTCGTTCGTTCACGTGTCCTCCTTCAGGCCGCTCCCATGTCATGCATATGTTTCTCGCCCGGCGACGGGTACTTGCGGTTGACCGGCGGCAGATAGTACACGCGCGGCTCGGTGCCAAGTTCCTCCATGAGCCGGAATCCGGCGCCCTTCGCCGCGATCTTGGAGAACTGCATGGTCTCGCCCTTGGCGTTCGTGACCGCGTCCTCCAATTCATCGCCGAAGAAGATGGCGCCCATCTTGCAGGTCTCCGCGCAGCCTGGCAGCATACCCATCCGCAGCATTTCCGGGCACAGGATGCACTTTTCGACGACGCCCTTGCGGTGCGGGTAATTGTGTTCCACCGAATACGTGAATTTGAGTTCCTCGGCCGTGTGGGGGGGGTCAGCCCAGTTGAAGAAGCGCGCCGAATAGGGGCACTGGGCAATGCAGTTGCGGCAGCCGATGCATCGCTCCTGGTCCATCAGGACGACTCCGTCGGTGCGCTTGTAGGTGGCGCCGACCGGGCAGCCGCGCACGCAAGGCGGGTTGTCGCAATGCATGCAGGTGCGCGGCAGGAAGTAGGAACCGGCGGCCGGGTTGTCGGCGACTTCGTAAACCTTCATCCACTCCTGCATCGGCGGAACGAAGTGCATCTTGGTGCAGGCCTTGGTGCAATCCTTGCAGCCGTCGCACTTCGCCAGGTCGATCACCATCACCCATTTGCGGTTCGTAGGGGCGACCGAGCGGGCCGGCAGGACGTCCCGGAAAATGCGGCTGCCCAGGGCTTTCAAACCCACTCCCAGGACCAGGAGCAACCCGGAGCCGCGCGCCAGGAATTGAAAAAAACCGCGCCGCGTAGTTTCCATAAGGATCCCCTTACGGGGTGACGACCAGCTTCATTTTCATGTCGTCGTGCCCTTTGCCGCATTTCACCGTGCACTCGACCACGTACTCGCCCGGCTCGGCAGGGGCCACCACCGGGAACTTCTGCGTGCCCTCTTTCAGGCGAAAATCCCAGCCGCGGTCCTTCAGGGCGGTGATGGTGAAGGTGTGGATGGCGCCATCCTTCTGGTCCCACTCTCCGCCCTTCCGCGCAGTGATGCGCAGAACCGCCACTTCATTCACCTTCATGGTGATGACCGGCTCTTTCTGCTTCGGCACTTTGAAGCGGTTGTCCGAGTCGGCGGTGACGTCGATGATGCGCGGCCCACCGGCATCAGCGGCCAGAGCGGCTGTTCGGCCGGCGCCCAGGAGGCATGCTCCCACTAGAATTGCGTTCATCGTACGGCGTGTTCTCATCGTTCTTCTCCTGTAGTTCATTCTCAAAAACTCCTAAAAACGGTAGTCCAGCGACACCGACAGGATGTGCACCTGGTAAGGTGGAACGTCGCCTCCCAGGAATAGCGAGGTCTTGGTGCCGGAATCGTAAAGGCTCATGGACGGACTCATGATCTGAAGCTGGAAATCCGTGCGGTCGTAGCGCTCCCACTGGTATTGCAGCTTGGAGGAAAGATTGTTGCTCAACCGGTATCGGACTGCGCCGGTCAACTGATGGTACCGGGTGCCCGTCTCCGGGTAGTCCTGCGCGGTCGTCACCAGGAAGCCCGCCAACGACGGATTGCCCAGAATTCGGTTGTCGATCTGGCCCTTGGCGAACGACAGGCTGTAGAACACGTCCACAGACACCTTGTTCCGCAGCCGCGACACGCTGGCGCCCGCCGACAGCGTCTGAATGGCATCCCGGATATAACTTTCCCAATCGTTATTCGAAGTGTCATTGCTCGCGCTGTACTGCCGCGAGCGCTGGTCGGACTTGTACCTCTCGTAGGCGTAAGTGCCAAACAAGGAAACGTTGTTGTAAAGCTGATAGCTCACGTCCGCGCTCGACTCCAGCGCCCGGTAGCCCAGCAAGCCGTAGAGACTCTCGTTGTAGCGGTCCTGCGTCAGGTCGTAAGAGGCCGAGAAGCTCAGGCGGTCGGAGGCATCCACCTGCATCAGCGTGCCGCCCTTAGTGCGGGTTCGCTCGGCCTCGTCGTAGAGTTCCCAACCTGGAATCAAAGCCGGGTTGCCGCCCTGCGGATAGAGCTCCAGGTTGGCGACGTAGGTTTGGGGATCGCGCTGGGCGTGCTCGTACGTGGTCCGCATGGAAAACCATTTTTTCGGGTTTAGATCGAGCGTCACCGAGCCGGTGTGCTCCCGCGAATCGGCGACATCCCGGTGCTGGCGGCTCAGATCCACGAACTCGTAGCCCACCGTGACACTCTCGCCCTTGTGCAGCAGCCAGGTAGCGCTGGTTCCGATGCTCTGCTGGTTGAAGGCATACGGCAAGCTCTGCCGCGCCAGGTTCGCCAGGGCGGAATCGGTCATGACGTAGTTCGAGAAAAACAGCGAGGGCGTGTCGTTGATGTAATCGTAATCGCGGTAATGGGCGGTCAGGGAGAGTCGCGCCAACGGATGGCTGGTCAGGGTGATGTTCGTGGCCACCGCCGTCTTTCTCCCGTTCAGGCTGTTTGCCGGCAGCGCCGGAACGTTGGCCACCGCCGTGTTGATGGTGAAGGGCAGAAAGGACGCGTTCTGGCGCATCCAGTCGGACGAAACGCTGACCATGAGACGGGTCGTGCGGGATAGGTTCAGCGCTCCGGCAAAATTCAGGCTCTGGGCATTGTTATTGGGATACAGCGCCAGCCGGCCGCGGGACGCCGAGCCGGCGGCGTCGGTGGCGTTGAACGGATTGTCCCAAACCAGCGCCTGATTCTCGTTGCCGAAGAGCGAGGCCGCATAACCCGCCTGGAAGCCTCCCTTTCGGGTTCCGTACTCGACCCCCGCTTGGACCTCCTGGGTCTTGTAGTCCACGGGCTCGGGCACCTCCAGCATATTGGTCGTATTGTTCAGGGTGGTGCCGAATGGCCGGTAGCCGTTTTCCGCCTCGTGCGAGTACTGGAGGTTGAAGCTCCAGGCTGCCGAGGGCGTGAACTGGCAACTCCCGCCGCCGAGTTTGCGTGTCAAAGCGACATTCAGCGGCGTGGCGCCGGCAAGCGCCTGCGGAAGGCTAGCCGGATTGCTTTGCAGAGCCGTGCGCGTGGCCCCCGGAATCGTCAGGACGCCCGAACTGGTCATGGTGTACAAGGTTGCTGCCGTATTGGTGAAATCGTGCGGCGTTCCCTCCCAGCGCGCGGTGCAGCTAAACTTGCCATAATTCCCGAACGTGCCCAGGAAGCGCTGGTCCTTTTGCCAGCTTTGCCGCGTCTGGAAAGTCAAGAAGTAATTCGTCTGGAACAGATGCTCCAGGTCCAGGCTGGCCCGCTGAATGTAGAGTCCGGGTGTGATATCGCGGTACTCGTTAAACTGCGACGAACTTCGGTCTCCGGCCAGGGTGCGCAGTCCGATCTCGACGTCTCCGATTGACGGGTTGGCGTCCTGGGCGTAAAGCGCCGGCTTCAGCAGTATCAACGGCAGAAGGAGCACGGGCTGGAGCAGGCGTCCAGGTTTTTTGATCGTCCGGGTGTCCATCGGTGTCCTCCGTCAACGTTGAAACCTGCTCCCCGAGGGGGAGTTCGATCCATGGATCTGGGAATGACAGTTGGTGCATCCCCGGTTGAAGACATAGCGCGACGTGGCCAGTTGCGGGGTTCCGGGATGGCCCGTGGAGGTATGGCACTCCTGGCAAAGCCTTGGTGGATTGATCCTCAACAATTGCGCGCGGCTCGATCCGTGGGCCTCATGGCAGTTCAGGCAATTTTCCATGACCGGCGGGTGCTCCCACAGGAACGGACCGCGCCGCTCCGGGTGGCATTTATAACACGTGTCGTTGACCGTGGCGGCGATCAGGAGTTTCGGATTGGGGCTGCCGTGTACGTTATGGCAGCTCGCGCAGGTCATCAGTCCCTCGCGAACCGGCATGTGCGAAGAGCGCAGGAGCTGCGCCTTGCGCATCGGGTGGCAATCGAAGCAGACCTCCATCTGGGTGCGTTTTGGGAAGAGCGTGTTCCCGGTCAGCGGTTGCTGGAACCGCGCGGCCGCGACGGCCGCCGGCGGATCCTGATGGACCTGATGGCACGTGACGCAAGCCAGGCCTCGCGACTCGTGGGCGCTGCCTTGCCAAAACAACCTCTGTCCTTTCTCATGGCATTGCAGGCAGCGGTCGTTCTGGTCTCTGGCGGAAAGCGGCGAGTCCTTGCCGAAGCGCAAGATGAATTGCCCGCTGGGCGGCCCCTGGTATGCGATGCCGCTCGCCCGCGCGCGGTCGTGCGCGCGCGCCGCCTCCACATGCTCCTGGGCGGGGCCATGGCAGGCTTCGCAACCCTGCTGTTCCAACTCGTTTCTGGGAGCGTCGAAGAACACCTTGGCCATCTTCGTAAGCGCGAATTTCCGGTACCCCTGGTGATGGCATTCGTCGCAAGCCTTGCTGCCGACGTACTGAGACACGTCCGCGCACTGCGCCGGTACCCAGAGCAGCACACCGGCCAGCAAAGCCAGGACCACCGGACCCGGTGAACGTCTCATTCCTTTACCTCGAATCGGGAACTGCGGAGAGATTCCGCGACGTTAATGCACGCCGGTCGCCATACATGTTGGGAAGCGGCGGAGCCGCACACAAGGTCTTCCCCCGCCTTGCCAAAGCCTCGACCGTGAGCCTGCTACCCGTGGACTCGCAGCAGGTAACCAGCTCCGTACGTCCGATTCTCATACAGTGTCTGAACTTCATACGCGTCTCCGGGCCGGCGTCTCCGCCAGCCTGATGGCGCGGCAGACCCTTGGGCGGCGGCTGTGTTTGGCCGCTGACGTGCCTGCAAGCAGGGCACTTGGAGAGGGAGGTATGGCATGATTGCCAAGCGCCAAGCTGTGATCTGGCTGGTGGCTGCCTTGGGCGCCACTGCCCTGTTGACCGCGGCCCTCGTCTGGCAGCGACAGTATGCGCTCACCCACTGGTCGACCTTCATGGTTGGCGATCCCCATGTAGGGGCCCAGTTGTTCTTTGATAGGGGGGGCTGCGCACACTGTCACTCGGTCAACGGCGTAGGCGCCAAAACGGCGCCCGACCTGGGATTTTCGCAATCGCCCGAGGCCGGGCTCAACCAGGTCGTCAGCGCCATGTGGAATCACGCACCGCGCATGTGGGAGCGGATGCGCACCGACAAAATTCCTTACCCGGACCTGCGGAACGAGGAAATGTCGCACCTGTTCGCTTTCCTGTACACCGCGCGTTACGTCGATGAGCGAGGGGACGCGGAAAATGGACAGCGCCTGTTTGCGAAGAAAGGCTGCGCACGCTGTCACAGCATTGACGGGCAAGGAGGCGATATCGGTCCGGATCTCTCCTCGGTGGCAGGTGTCGACACCCCCATGCGCTGGACCCAGGCGATGTGGAACCATGCCCCCGCCATGGAGAGAGGCGTCGAGCGGCTGCATATGGCTTGGCCCGTATTCCAAGGGCGCGAGATGAACGACCTGCTGGCGTACGTCCGCGCCAACTGCCCGGGACAGCGCCGCGAAGCGGAACTGCTGCCGGCCAACCCGGAGCGCGGCCGGAAGATCTTCGAAACCAAGTCCTGCAGCGTGTGCCATTCAGTCCAGGGCAAGGGCGGTCACGTGGGCCCGGAACTGGGAACCAGCCGGAAACCCGTTATCACCATCGTTCAGTTCGCCGGGTTGATGTGGAACCATTCGCCCGATCTGTGGCGCAGACCGGAAGTCCGCTCGATCGCCCGGCCGGCGTTCCAGGGCCAGGAAATCGCCGACCTCGTAGCCTATCTAGCCGGGCTGAGCTACTTCGATCCGTCGGGAGTTCCCTTGGAGGGGCAGGCGCTATTCTCCGAGCGTGGGTGCGGTTACTGTCATGGCGCGCAGGCCCAAGGGGCGCCCGGTGGACCGGCGCTGCGCGGCCGGGGACGCCCCTTCACAGCCATCGCGCTGGCTGCCGCCCTGTGGGAGCACGGGCCCAAGATGTACGAGCGCAGCCGGATGCTGGGCCGCGCCTGGCCCATGTTGAACGAAGGGGATGTGGGGGATCTGGTGGCCTTCCTGAATGCGCCGCCGGAAAGTGGACGGTAACCCGAACGCGTGCGCCACGGGGCGTTTACTTCTTGCGCGCCGGATCGTTCAGAAAGCTGATCAGGTCCCCGACGTCCGTGGCTTCCAGGCTGGGCCAGGGGATGCCCAGTTGCTCGGCGCGGGCCCTCATCGCCGGCCCATGGCGCCAAAGCGCTGTGGCTAACGACACGGTCGTAAAGGCGTCGGCTCCAGCCCCGAGGGCCGGACCTTCGCGGGTGCCTTCCGCGTTTGATCCGTGGCAACGGGCGCAGCCACGCTCGGCGAAAACGCGCTCGCCGAGAAACGGAGAACCGGAGGGCTCGAAGTACCTGAGGCTGGCCAGGAATCTCAGGACGTCGGTGATCTCGTCGCCCTGCAACGTGGGCGCCGCCATCTTGGCTTCGCGCGCATGCTCCAGCATGGCAGGGGCATGGTTCCAGAGGACGGCCGCGAATTGAACGGGGGTGTTCGGGAGGTCGTGATCCGGCCCCAGTTCCGGACCGATGTGTCCGCCCTTGCCGCGGACGGAATGGCATTGGATGCACTTCGCCTGGAAAACTTGCCAGCCCCGCTCGGCGCTGCCGCGCAGGCCGTTTTCGTCCGTGCTGGCGGGGCGCCGTGGAGGCCCGCCGCCGCTCGCGTAGGCGACCAGATCGTTCATCTCGTTGCCCTTGAACTGCGGCCATTGGCCGAGCTCGCGCGTGACGGGACCGATCATGTACTGCGCGTGATTCCACATGGCATGCATCCACGCGACGGAGTCCCCGGATGCGGCGATCCGGGTGAGGTCGGGTGCAAGTTTGCCGCCCGAGGAGCGGACGGAGTGGCAGTGTGCGCATCCTTTGGCGGCGAAGACGCGCTGGCCGGCGTCGGGATCTCCCGCCGTGTCGGCGCTTCCCGCCTGATACAAAAACGCGAGGATGTGCGCCATCTCTTCCTGGCTCAGTTGGGGCGTTGTCCCGGGGCGCATCTGGCGCCACATTCCTGGCGCGTGGTCCCAGAGAACCGTCGTCAGCCACGCCGTGGCCGGAGTGCCTGGGTGGATGGTTCCGAGATCGGGCGCAACGCGGCCGCCCCTGCCGTTCACGGAGTGGCAGATGGCACACTGCTTCTCGCCAAAAAATAGTGCGGCGCCTTCTTCCGGTATGCCGATTACGTAAACGGCATGCCGCCCAGCCGGAGGCCGGTACTCCAACATCAAGATAGCGACCAACCCGGCGATGGCGACGGTTGCCGAAACGATCCAAAACAGAAACTGCTGGCGTTTACTCAGCGCGGCCATGCGGTGATTGTATGCACGTGATGCGCCAAGCGGTCAAGGCATGCCTCTCCCTTACGCAGGGGCCGGGTAAGTGCGGACCGGCGTCGTAAAACGTGACACTGTACGACTATCGGACGGGTCAGACCTGGTATTGGCGCAGTTTCCGGTAGAGGGTATCGCGCGAGATGCCCAGCAGCGAGGCGGCTTTGGTGCGGTTCCCTTCGGAAACGCGCAACGCCTGTTGAATGGTCAGCCGCTCCATTTGTTCCATTGAAAACGTTTCATTCATCGCCGCCGGGACGGCTGCCGCCGGAGCGCCAGCGCCCAGCAGCGGCTTGAGGTCTTTATCGGTGATGGTTTGCGGATTGTCGGCTGAGACCGCCGACGCGCTTGCAATCAGGTTCTCCAGCTCCCGGACATTGCCGGGGAACGAATAGCGCAGAAGCAGCTCGAGCGCCGGCCGCGCGAGAGAGATCTCACGGCCATAACGCCGCGATAGCCGCCCGGCAAAATGTTGCGCGAGGACCAGAATATCCTCGGGCCGGGCGCGCAGCGGGGGAACTTCCAGGACGACCGTGGCAATCCGGAAGTAGAGATCCTCGCGCAACAGCGTCGACCTCAGCTCGCTCAGCGGGCGGTTGGTGGCGGCCACCACTCGCACATCCACGTGGACCGGCCGGGTGCTTCCGACGGGGCGCAGCTCGCCCTCCTGCAACACCCGAAGCAGCTTCACCTGGATCTCCTTCGGCATTTCGCCGATTTCATCGAGGAACACGGTCCCGCCCGAAGCCGCGGAAAAGATCCCCGGCGCATCGGCGTAGGCGCCCGTGAAGGCGCCTTTCCGGAAGCCGAACAGTTCGCTCTCGGCCAGCTCGCGCGGCAAAGCGGCGCTATTCACCGCCACAAACGGCATCCGCGCCCGCTGGCTAGCCGCATGAATGGCGCGCGCCAGCATTTCCTTGCCGGTCCCGGTTTCTCCCAGGACCAGCAGCGAGGCGTCGGTCCCGGCAGCCAGGCGGGCGCGGTCGATGACGCGTTCCATGCCTGGAGACAGGCTCACAATGTTCTCGAAGCTGGGGTGCCGCTCCAAGTTCTTTTCAAGCTGGGACACGCGCTCGCGCAGCTCGTTGACCTCCATCAAACGGGCCACCTTCTTGCGAACCGCTTCATAGTCGAATGGCTTGGTGACGTAGTCTTCGGCGCCCCGCTTGATGGCGTCCACGGCGGTTTCGATGGTGCCGTAGCCGGTCATGATCACTACGGTGATATCGGGGTTGCGGCGGCGCAGCTCGTCGGTCAGGGCCAGGCCGTCCATTATCGGCATGATGAGATCCACGAGGGCGAGCGCGATATGGGGATTGGCCGTGTGAATGGCTAAAGCCTCGGCCGCCGACAAGGCGACCTCCACGCTGTATCCCTCGCCGGCCAGGAACTCCCTCAGCGTCGAAGCCAGGCTGGCATCGTCATCCACCACCAGTATTCCGGCGCCATGCGTCTCGATCCCGGTTTTCACTTTCCAATCCTCCCCGCCAACCGCGCCGCTCCGGCCGCCGGCAAATCGACATAGGCGGTGGCGCCGGCGCCGGGCTCACTCTCGATTTGAATCGATCCGCCGTGTTCCAGGACCACGTTTCTGGCAATGGCGAGACCCAAGCCAGTGCCCTTGCCGGGCTCCTTGGTGGTGAAGAAGGGTTCGAATACGCGCGCCAGGTGGGCGGCGCCGATGCCGGGGCCGTTATCGCTGACCGCGAAGCCAACGCGATCGGGAGAGATGCGCCGGCAGCGGATTCGAATCTCGCCGCCCGGCGATACCGCATCCAGCGCGTTGCTCAGCAGAATGAGCAAGAGGGTCTCGAGAAGGTTGCGGTCGGCGCAGACTTGCTGCCCTTTGCCCTCCGAGGCGTCCACCAACAGGGTGGCCCGCTTGGACTGGATTGCCGGCAGAAAAAAGGCGGCGACGGATTCGACAATTGCGCCGAGGTCCAGATCCTTCTTTTCGACGGGCGTGACGCGCGTGAAATCGAGGAGCCGCTGGACGAAGTGGCCGCAGAAGTTGAGGCCCTCCTCGATTCGCGCCATGTCTTCATCCAAGGCGCCGCCGGTGGCGCGCCGGCGCATCAACTGAACGCGAATCAAGAGGGCCGCCAGGGGCGAATTCAAGTGGTGGGCCGTGCCAGCGGCCATTTTCCCCATGCTGGTGAGTTTCTCGATTTCGAGCATGTGCTCGCGCCAGCGGACGCGCTCGCGGATATCGGAAGTAACCTCCAGATAATACATCGGTCCCGCCGATTCACGGAAGGGAAGCAGGCTGAGCTGAACCTCGAAGGGCTCCCCGTTTCGAGGCAGCCGCGTAGTCTCGACATCGAGAACCGCCTCGCCGCGCGCCACTCGCCCCATGAACTCTTCCAGCTCGCTCATTTTGCCGGCGGGCAGAATGGGGAGTTGCCGGCCACAGATCCGGTCTCTCGCATAACCGTACATCCGCTCCGCGGAGGCGTTCCATTCGAGTACTTGCAGGCCGGAATCGTAAAGGATGACGGCGCCAGGAAAGGCCTCCAGCAGCCCGCGGTAACGCTCTCGCGAGCGGCGCAGGTCTTCTTCGCTCTTCCGCCTCTGCCGCAGGACGAACCAGGCCGCCCAGAACGCCAGCAGAAGAGAGGACGCCACCCCGCGCGTGATGTACAGGTAATGCAGGGTGACGTAGTTGGCGTTGCGGAAGAACCGGTTCTCGGCCAACTCCATCACCGCAAACACCACCGATACGATGGTGATGCTGGAAAGTGTAAGGGTCGCCCAGAACCAGCGCTTCTCAGCCATGAACCCCCGCGCCTTACTACTTCAGCGTGCGCAGGAAGGCAACGATGTCGTCGGCCTGCTTCTCCGTGACTCCGGCGGCCGGCTTCATCTTCCCTTTGCCCGAAAGGATGACTTTCTTCAAGTCCGCGTCCGACTTGGCCTGGACTTCTTTGGAGGCCAGCGGCGGCAGCGCGACATTGTACATTTTGGCGATAGCCGCTTTGCCCTCGCCGTTAGCGCCGTGACAGCCCTGACACTTGGCTGTAAACAGTTCTTTGCCCTCCGAAGCGCCAGCATAGAGCAGGCCGGCGGAGAGTATCCATGAGAGAGTTCCAATTGCGATAGTTTTCATAAAGGTCCTTGTTGTTTTCCGTTAGTTTCGACCCGGCGGATCAGGAAGCGGATGGCCAGAATCGCGATGCCAATCAGAATCACCGACAGGGCCAGGCCCCATCGGCGAAAATCTTTCTCGCGCAGCGCCGCCTGGCCCGCTGCGAGCGTTTCCTTGGCAATGGCCATTCCCGCGTCGATGGGTTTGCGCATCTCGCCGGGATCGATGGCGTGCAAGGCCAGACGGGACTTCACCAGGTTCTCGCGGCCGTCGATCAGGCGCACCTGCGCTTCGGAGACTTCCATCCCGTACTCCTCGGCGCGCGCCAGCACGGTCTCGGATTGCTTCAGCGCCCCATCCAGCCCGTCGATCCACGCGGCCATCTGCGCGGCGGTCTGGGCCGGGGCGGTTCCCGCATCGTGGCATCCCGAGCAAACCGCATTCGGGCCAACCAGCATGGCCGTGGAGGGTTGATGTATTGCATGGTTGGAATGGCACACGATGCACCCGCCACCACCACCCACCCCTGAGAAAACCGCCTTGTGAACGCTCTTCTCGTACAACTCTTCGAACGTCACGTGGCACGTTCCGCAAACTGCCGCCACCGATTCCACTTGCGGCGGCTTGGCGCCATGGTTGCCGTGGCACGACGCGCAACTGGGCGCGGAAAGATCGCCCCGCTTGGTCATGGCTTCCCAATGCACGCTGGTCCGGTACTCTTCAAACTGGTTGGTGGGGATTTTGTAGGGGGCCATTTTCCGCTTGTCGGAATGGCAGCGCGCGCAGGTTTCGGCGACGTGCAGCGGATGAACCGGGGACATACCGTCTTTGACCGGGCGGATGTCGTGGACGCTGTGGCAGTCGATGCAGGTGGCCACGTTGGTATCGCCGGCCGCCAGGCGCTTGCCGTGAATGCTGGTCTGGTAAAGCTCGTATTGATCGACGCGTTCCGCGGGCGCGAATTTGCGCATGACGTCGGGCTTGCTGTGGCAGCTCGCGCAGAATTTCGGAATCGCGGTTCGCGCCGGCTTACCCTTGAAGCCCTTGGCTTTGCTCATGGATACGTCGGGATTGTCGCTGGTGCGGTCGCCGCCGTGGCAATCCGCGCAACTCAGGCCGTGGGCGATATGGACGTCATTCTTGATGAGCGCGGCCGGACCCTTGGCGCCTTCGGCTTCCTCCAAGGCGGAGTGGCAGGTCACGCAAGAGTCCGCGGCGGGTGCGGAGGGCGCCCCGGCGCTCAGGCTCCAATAGACGAGGAAGATGATGGCAGGCGCTCTCATTTGAGGTAACCCAGAATCGTGAAGGTGGCGAGATAACAGATCAGGAAGACACCCGCGCCCGTGACCAGCCTGGTGCGCTGATCGCCGTTGCGGCCGGTGGCCCAAAATGGCAGCGCTACCCATCCGGCGGCCAGCAGCCCGAATCCCAGCAGGCCCAGGAGCTCGCCTTCGAAGAACCAGACGTGGCTGGGGATGAGCTTCAGAGTGTAGAACTCCGCCAGGAAATACCATTCCGGCCGGATGCCCGCCGGGGCTGAGGCAAACGGGTCGGCCTTCAGGCCGAGTTCCCAGGGAAAGATGGCGGCCAGCGTCCCCAGAACCGCCAGCACACCGTACCAGATCACCAACTCGCGGAGGAAGAAGTTCGGGAAGAACTTCATTTGCGCGAGCTGGGAAGGAGGAACGCCGCTGGGAGTGCTCATGCCGTGGAACTGGACCAGCAGGAGATGCAGGCCGACCAGCCCGAACGTGACGAGCGGCAGGATCATGACGTGGAAAGCGAAGAAGCGGGTGAGCGTGGCGGCGCCGACTTCTTCGCCGCCGCGCAGGAACCGGGCGATGGCCGGACCGGCTATGGGGACGCTGGCGGCCATGTCGGTCCCCACCTTGGTGGCGAAATAGGAGATCTGGTTCCACGGCAGCAGGTACCCGCTGAATCCGAAACCGAGCATCAGGCCCAGCAGCGCGATTCCGGTGAGCCAGGTCAGCTCGCGCGGGCGCCGGTAAGCATGCGTGAAGACCACGCTGAACATGTGCACGAAGGCCGCCAGGATGAGAAGGTTGGCCGACCAGCTATGGATCGACCGGATGAGCCACCCGAACTCCACCCGGGTCATGATGAAGCGCACGCTGTCGAAGGCTTCGGCGACGCTGGGCCGGTAGTAGAGCAGCAGCAGAACCCCGGTGATCACTTGGATCCCCAACAGGAACAGGGTGATGCCGCCGAAGTAATACCAGGCGGTTCCAGCGTGTATGGGCACCACTTTGTGGTCCGCCATATCGCGGACCATGCGCCAGCCGGTCCGTTCATCCAACCAGTCGAGCGTTTTGTTTTTTGGGTCGGTCGCAGGCAAGTTGGTTCTCTCCGTCACGCCCGGCGCGAAATGACAACCTCGTCGCCGCGGATCTGCACCACCAGCTCCTCGAGCGGCCTGGGCGGAGGTCCGGATTGCACCCGGCCGTTCAAGTCGTAGGTGCCGTTATGGCAGGCGCACCAGATGTCCCGGCGCGATTCGCGGTATTGGACGGTGCAGTTCAAATGCGTGCACACGGCGGAAAATGCCTTCCACTCGGTGTCATTGAT
>PMYB01000099.1 GCA_003170915.1 Bryobacterales bacterium
CCGTCCCGTTCCGCTTCCTTGCCGAGTCGGACTAACCGCTTATACGTGCTCGGGTGTAATCGCAGCAGTCGCGCAAGCATGGCCACTCCTTCCTAAAACGAGTATGCCACACCGGCATGCCTTATGTCCCTTTAATTATGCGCGGATGTATAGTCGCCAGAATATCGCTCAGAAGACACGTTGCGGGGAAGGGAAATGGGTAGCTTCGCGTTCGAGAAACATTACCGAATAAGGGAACTAGCAGGAGTCTGGGGTCTGTCCTCGAAAACGGTCACGAGGATGTTCGCTGAAGAAGCCGGCGTGATTCGGGTCGCCAATGAGGGGAGCGGCAAGCGGAAGTACGCTACGCTTTCGATCCCCGAGAGCGTGGCCCTACGGGTTCACGAGAGACTCGGCCACCAACCGTTCCAGGCGACGCTTGCGGGATGCCACCCACTTCGCATAATACGTCTCGGTGACCTTCACGCTGGAGTGCCCAAGAAGTCGCGAAACATCATCAAGCTGAAACCCTCCCAGCAGCTTGCGCACGGCGAATGTGTCACGTAGGCGATGGGGCCGGCAATCCACGACGCCGCACCTTTCCCCGATGGTTTGCATCCGGTTGTATACTTCGTTCGCCAGGTAAGCTTTGTTACTAAAGGCGCCGTAGTGGAACGGGCGGTTCGGTGAGAGCCACTCGCACTGATCGATGGCGGTTTTGAGGCGCTCGGTCAGGTAGCTCTCCAGCGGCTTGGGCTGATCGGTCTTCTTTTTCTTCTGGGGCACGAATGTGTAGATCCAAAGATGCTCGCCTTTGACCGCGGCCGAAGGATCATAACGGATCGCATCTCCGACTCGCATACCCGTTTCAAGCATTAACTCCAGCAATAGCCGGAACGTCTTCGGGTATTTGGCGTACCCGTGCGTCCCGCCATTCAACTGCAGCGCGCCATCCAGGATCTGCTTTACTTCCTCATCCGAGTACGGCTCCTTCTGTTCGTACACCGCCAGGTGGGCGGTCACTTTGTCCACAAGCGATTCCGTGATCCACTCGCGGCGGTAGGCGGTACGCAAAAAGCAGCGGAGCTTTGCGACCGCCGTCGCCTTCGAAGTGTCGGCCATGTTCTCCGGAAGACCCTCGGTCTTAAACGTCTCAAGGAGATCCACTGTCAAGTTGCGCATGTACGGCGCATGGCGGGCTTCGCAGAACTTCGTGAGGCGGTCGAGCAGCAGCCGGTGCTGGCCGATGGTTTTCTCTCCCAGTTCGTGTCTGCGGGAGGCGATATACCGCTCCGCGCATTCCGCGACTGTCGGACCATGAATCGTTTCGTCTTTGGCTTGGGCAATGAGCGATGCCCGCACAGCTTCGGCTTGCTTGAGGTCGGAGAATCCGGTGCTCTGCCTGGGAACGACATCTCCCCGCGGCGTGCGTCCCACTATCCAGATCGGACAGTCGCACTCCATCCAAAAGCGCCGCGCTGCGTAAGGCAAACGGGACTTATGCACCTTGCAGGTAGGGTTGTGGCGCTTGTACAAAACGATGGTCTGATTTGCCTGCGACACTCCCAAACTGTACCAGTACTCGTACAGTCTGTCAATTTTCCACTAGAAGCTATTGAATTTATTGAGTTTGGCTCCCCGGCATGGATTCGAACCACGATTCACGGCTCCAAAGGCCGCTGTCCTACCATTAGACGACCGGGGAATCAGGATGAAGGCCTGCTCTCGACCAGTGTAACCTTCCGGCGTGGACGGCTGCAACGTGTCCGGTAAAACGTGGTCACGTTTCCTCTCGGGAGGAAAAAGCGTCTTTCACCGTCTCAATGACCTCCGCGTGCGAGAACGGCTTTTCGATGAATCCGTGGATCAGCCGTTGTTCCAGAGCCGCTTGTATCGCGGGATCGTCCTTGTAGTAGTACCCCGAAATCACCAGGACCAGAATCCCGGGGTCGGCCATGCGAAGGTTTCGGGCCAACTCCAGACCGTCGATATCCGGCAACTTGGCGTCCAGCAGAGCCATAGCCGGACGGTTGAGCCGGGCTGCCTCGAGAGCCGTCCGGCCGTCCAGCGCCCGTATGCACTGCGCCCCCAGTCCCCCGAGCACGCGTTCGAGGGCCCAGCATATATCAGGGTCGTCGTCCACGACGAGCACGACCCGGGTCGCGAGGCTCACCGCTTTTCTCCTCTGTCATGGCGAGCGACGGCAGTCTCACCGTGAAGGTGCTCCCTTTTCCGCCCTGGCTCTCGACGCCGATCGAGCCGCCGTGCTGATCGACGATCGAGTGGCAGATGGATAGCCCCAGTCCGGTACCCTTTCCCAGAGGAGCCCGGGTGAAGAAAGGATCGAAGATCTTGTCGAGGTCTTCCCGGGAAATCCCCGCTCCGGTGTCCGCGACGCGAACCAGCACTTCGCCGTTCGACTGCTCCGCCAGGATGTCCACCGTCCCGCCGTTCGGCATGGCGTTCATGGCATTGAGCAGCAGGTTGATGAACACCTGTTCCAGGAGGCCGGGAACCCCCAGCACCTGGCAGGGCTCCGGCGGGAAGTTCGTGCGAATTTCGACATTCTGAACCTTGGCCTGGTTGTCCACCAGAGCCAGAGCCTCCGTCATGACATTCATGAGGTCCAGCGGCGTCTTGCTCTTGTCCGCCGAGGGGTGCGCAAAACGCAACAGGTTGTCGATGATGGCACTGGCCTTGTGGATGCCGCTGTGGACCTTCTCGGCGCACTCCCGGCGGAACTCCGGGGTGAGATCCTCCTCCGTCAGGAATTGAGCGGCCGATGAGGAAATCGCCAGGGGCGTTCGGATTTCATGCGCGATCCCCCTGGCCATCACCCCCAGAGCCGCCAGCTTCTGCGATTCCAGGATCTGCAACTCGAACTTGCGTTGTTCCGTCAGGTCCCGCCCCACTACCACGAAGCCCACCGTTCGTGCCGCGTCGTCCGTCATCTGAGAGAATACCCAGGCCACCGGACGGCAACGCCCGTCTTTGGTCTTCAGGTTCGATTCGATTCGCCCGGAGCTCCCGCCAGACGCCCCTTTGGAGAACAATCTCCCCACGTTGGCGGCGCCGGTCTGGTCGCAGTAGTCGAAAAACGGGCGGCCCTTCAACTCCTCCAGTGAGTAACCCGTAGCCCTCTGAGCCGCCTTGTTCCAGGTCAGGATATTACCCTCCGTGTCGGTGGAGATCACAATATCGCTGGCGCTCTCCACCACGCTCGCCAGATGGCGCTCCATCCGCCGGATCTCCTCGCCCAGCCGCATCTGCTCCGTAACATCGTCCAGGAGTAGCAGTACGTGATCGACTTGCCCTGCCCAGTCGACCGGGACCACGCTGCAGTAGTAGACCCGAATCGGAACGCCCGGCGCCCGGTAGGTCAGCCTCTGGCCTTGCATCGCATGGCTGCTCGTAAACACCTTCCGGATCTGCTGTTCCAGGCCCATCTCCGCCAGGATCACCTCCGGGAAAACCTCGGCCAGGCGCTTTCCGGCAGTGGCGCCAGTCGTCCGGCGGGACTTCTCCAGGAAGTTCCGGTTGGCCAGGACTACGCGCAGGTCTTCGTCCAGCAGCAGAACCGATGAGGGAATCGTGTCCATCAGCATCCGGTACAGCAATTCGGATCTCTTGCCTTCGGTGACATCGTTGGCGCTCACCAGACAGGCGCTCTCGCCCGCGAAATCCACCGCCGATCTGGCGGCCTCGACGTAGATCATCCCTCCGTCCTTCTTTACGTGTTGCCACGTCTGTTTCGACGCCGCGGAAACAGGCGACCTCAGGGCCTGATCGAGGAGGGCCGACCTTTCCGCCGGCAAGTGCAGTTGCCGCACCGTCATCGCCAGGAACTCTTCCCGCGAGTGACCGTAACACTCGATGGCCGCGTCGTTCACCGCCAGAAACGACAGCGTTCCGAGGTCGTAGATCCACATCGGCAGCCGGCTGTTCTCAAACAATCCCGCTGTCGCTTTTGCAATCAGGCGTCTTGGCTCGTGGACTGGCACGCAACGTTCCACCAGTAACGATGTGCCGCCATCAACCAATACCTCTCAGAATTGTTATTGGCCGCCCTAATTCCCGTGCCCCTAAAGATTACCGGTCAAAAGCCGATAGGTGTAAGTGGCGGCTGAAAACCCACGCCAAGGCGGGCGAGAAACTTGAAAGTTCAAGGCATTTTCAACACACTATTTTGTGGCGCACTCCGTCCCAGAGAAGGTGCATCGGGGTCTTGTGGAGATGAATAACGGCCAATCCGGCGGTAGTCGAAGGAAACTCGTCTACATCCCGATCATCCACACTCTGGCGGACATGGGGACACTGGGGACGGCAGTACGAGGCATGAAACTGTCGGCGCTTGGGCGGCAGGGTCTGACGCACAATGCGGCCGTGGTGGAAAAGATGTGGGCCCAGATCGAGAGCGTGGTCGCCAACCTGCCGGTGACCCCCGGCTCCATGCGGGTCTATCAGGACGGATTGCCGGTTTGCCGGCACGAGCAGGAGATTGTCTCGGAGTTGGCTGGGGCGGGGAACCGGAACCACGGGTTGCTCCTGAAACTCCTGGCGCGGGGCGCCACACTGATGGGTACCGAGTCGCCCGAACTGCTGGTTGAAGAATACCATCTTGCGGCCGCGGCGTTCGCTTCCGGGGCCACCCTCCGGACCCAGGTCCGCCAGAAACAATTGCGCGAAACGCTGCTCGAGAAGCGAGACCGTTTCATCGCGGCGCGCATCAACGGGACCTTGGGCGCCGGGGAAAGCGGCATTTTGTTCATGGGGATGCTCCACCAGGTTGTCCGATACCTGGATTCCGATATCGACGTGATTTGCCCGCTGGGCCCGCCCCGGGTGAGGCTCGGAAGACGTTCATGAGTACGGTTCAAGGCAGAATTCTCATTGCCGAAGACGAGCCCGAAATGGCTCAGCTACTGGCGTGCCTCCTGCACCGCGAGGGGCTGACGCCGCTGCTGGCCAAAGACGGAATCGAGGCGCTGCAACTGGTCCGCGCCGGAGACCCCGACGTGCTGCTGGCGGACCTCCGGATGCCGGGCATGGATGGCATGGAGTTGATGCGGAAAGCCAAGGATCTCGACCCCGAGCTGCCGGTGATCCTGCTCACCGGATTTGCCGAGGTGCGGGGAGCGGTGGAGGCCTTGCGCGCCGGCGCCCACGACTATCTCGCCAAGCCGTTTGATCATCGACAAGTGATCCGCGTCGTGCTCCGCGCGCTCAACGAGCGGCGATTGAAGCTCCAGCTAAAGCACCTGGCGGATCACGTCCACCAGGCCCTCTCCCCGCGGGAGACGTTCGGTCCCAGTGAGGCGGTCGGCAGAGTGATTTCCGCCATTGAACGGGTCGCGAATTCGAATTTCAGCGTGCTCATCGTAGGCGAAACCGGTTCGGGAAAGGAGGTTGTGGCGCGGGCCATTCACCAGGCCAGTGGACGCGCGCGGCATCCCTTCATCCCGGTGGATTGCGGAGCCATCCCGGAGATGCTGTTCGAGAGCGAATTATTCGGACATGAGCGAGGGGCGTTCACCGGAGCGGACCGCCAGACGATTGGAAAGATCGAGGCGGCCCACGGGGGGACGCTCTTCCTGGACGAAATCTCCAACATGCCGCTGGCCTCTCAAGCCAAGCTGCTGCGCGTGCTCCAGGAGAAGACCCTGTACCGGCTGGGCGGTGGCAAGCCCATCCAGGTGGACGTCCGCATGCTGACCGCCAGCGGCCACGACCTCGAAGGGCTTTGCGATAGCGGTTCGTTCCGTCCCGACCTTTATTTCCGGTTGAACGAATACACCATCCTGGTCCCGCCGCTGCGCGGGCGCAGGGAGGACATATCGTACCTGGCGAAGCGGTTCCTCGATATTGCCAACATCGAGCTTTCCAAATTCATCAAGGGGTTTTCCCCGCCGGCGGTCGAGGCGATGCTGGCCTATGGCTGGCCCGGCAATGTGCGGCAACTTCGGTCGGCCGTCCGCCGCGCCGTTCTGATGGCGGAGGACATCGTTACCGAAGAACATCTCGGCTTGAAACCTAAGGCGTGCGAACTCCTGGCGGAAGCCGAACTGGTGGTGCATTCATCCGCGCGCGGCCTGGCGTCGGGCGATCTGGCGCTGCGAGAGATCGTCCGCAGCAGCACGGTCCACGTCGAGCGGGTGGCGATCACCCACGCCCTGCGCAGAACGGGCGGAAACAAATCCAAGGCCGCACGCCTTCTCCAGGTGGATTACAAGACGCTTTATTCGAAAGTGAAAGAGTATGGAATTCAGATCGAAGGAGAACAACCACATGATCAAGAAACACACTGAGAAAACTTCCGAAGGTGGTTTCGAAGTGGGGCTGGGCGGGATTCTCAAGGGCTTTGGGGATCTCGTCGACAAGCTCGGGGAACTGGCCAAAAACGGCGAGCAGCTTTCCCGAACCGGCGAGATTCACGGGGCGGGCAAGGAGTTGAAAGGAATCTACGGGGTCACCGTCAAGGTGGGACTGGGAAACGACCGGCCGGTGGTCGAGCCGTTCGGCAACATTCGCCAGGACCGGGAATCCGGGCACACCGTGGTGCAGGAAGTTCGCGAGCCCGTGGTGGATGTCTTCGAAGAAGAGGACCATGTCCTGGTGGTGGCCGAGATGCCTGGCGTCGGCAAGGAAGACGTGCACATTACGGTGGAGGACGACCTGCTGACCTTCACCGCCGAGCGTGGCGACAAGAAGTATCGCAAAGAGGTGCTGCTTCCCGCGAGCTGTGCCAAGGAGAAGATCGAGGTCGCCTGCAATAACGGCGTAGTGGAAATCAAGTGCAAGAAGTGTAAAAAATGAAAAGCCCGGCCATGGTATCGGAGCGCACCGAAGCGCCCGTTCTCAAGCTCAAAGTCACCGAGGCGTTGAGCAAGGATGTAGGGCGGGCGATTGCCCGCATGGGTCCGGAAGACCTCGACAAGCTCCAGGTCGCCATAGGGGACCCGGTCGAGGTTACCGGGAAGCGTGCCACGGTCTGCAAGGTGATGCCCGCTCACAAGGAGCTTCGCGGGCAATCCCGAATCCAGATCGACGGACTGGTGCGTGAAAACGCCGGCGTGGGGCTGGACGAGTTCGTGCAGGTGCGGAAGACCAGTTGCCGCCCGGCCGAGCGCGTCGTACTGGCCTCGGCCGGCGTCCGGCCATCCGAACGCGACTTGGATTATATCGGCAGTTTGCTCGATGGCCTGCCGGTACAGGAGGGTAACCGCATCCGCGCCACGCTGTTCGGCAGCCGGTGGGCGGATTTCAAGGTGGAGAGCACCACACCCAAAGGCCCGGTTCTGATCAATCCCACCACCCGGCTGGTCGTCGGCAACCCGCAGCAAGCCGAGGAAGGGGCCGTGCGCTCCACTTCTTACGAGGACATCGGCGGGCTGAAGCCGCAGCTCCAGCGCATCCGTGAAATGATCGAATTGCCGCTGCGCTATCCGGAGGTCTTCGAGCGGCTGGGCATCGACGCCCCCAAGGGCGTGCTGCTGCATGGTCCGCCAGGCTGCGGCAAGACCTTGATCGCGCGCGCCATTGCGCATGAAACCGAGGCCAACTTCTATTCCGTAAGCGGTCCGGAAATCATCCACAAGTTCTACGGCGAGAGCGAAGCCCATCTCCGGAAGATTTTCGAGGAGGCCACTCGCAAGGGCCCCAGCATCATTTTTCTGGATGAGATCGACGCCATTGCGCCGCGCCGCGAGAACGTCGTGGGGGAAGTCGAAAAACGGGTCGTGGCGCAACTGCTGGCGCTCATGGACGGGCTCGCCAAACGGCGGCAACTGATCGTGATCGCCGCCACCAACCTGCCCAACCTGCTCGACCCGGCCTTGCGCCGGCCGGGGCGGTTCGACCGCGAAATTGCCATCCCCATTCCCGACCGCCACGGGCGCGAAGAGACGCTCGCCATCCACAGCCGGGGCATGCCGCTGGCCGGGGACGTCGACATGGGCCATCTGGCCGAGATCACGCACGGCTTTGTGGGTGCGGATCTGGAAGCGCTGTGCCGCGAGGCGGCCATGATTTGCCTGCGCCGCATCATGCCCGACATCGACTTCGCTCAGGCGACCATCCCTTACGAGCACCTGGCCAAGCTCGAGGTCCGCATGGAGGATTTTCTGGATGCCTTGCGCGAAGTCGAACCCTCCGCCACCCGCGAGGTGTTCGTCGAAGTACCCGACGTC
This sequence comes from Bryobacterales bacterium, assembly GCA_003170915.1. Taxonomy (GTDB): domain Bacteria; phylum Acidobacteriota; class Terriglobia; order Bryobacterales; family Bryobacteraceae; genus Fen-178. The sequence goes on from PMYB01000099.1 coordinate 8,166, forward strand.
CGTTGGGAGGATGTGGGCGGCCTCTCCGAAATCAAGCAGCGGCTCGTCGAGGCGGTCGAGTGGCCCCTCCAATATGCGGATCTTTTCCTGAGCGCCGGCATACGCCCGCCCAAGGGAATTCTGCTCACCGGTCCGCCGGGCTGCGGCAAGACCCTGCTCGCCAAGGCCATCGCCAATGAAAGCAGGGTCAATTTCATTTCCGTAAAAGGTCCGGCGCTGCTCTCCAAGTACGTGGGGGAATCCGAGCGCGGCATGCGCGACATGTTTCGCAAGGCCAAGCAGGCGGCGCCGTGCATTATCTTCTTCGATGAGATCGACGCGCTGGTGCCGGCGCGCAACGCCGGCGGCTCCGATGCGCACGTCGCCGAGCGCGTCCTAAGCCAGTTTCTCACCGAGCTCGATGGCGTCGAGGAACTGAAGGGAGTGCTCGTGCTAGGCGCGACCAACCGGCCGGACATGCTCGATCCGGCGGTCCTGCGGCCGGGGCGCTTCGATGAGATCATCGACATCGCCCTGCCCGACCAGGAGAGCCGCCGCCTGATCTTCGAGGTCCATCTGCGGAACAAGCCGCTGGCGCCGGGAGTCAGCGCCGGCTCGCTCGCCGCGGGCACCGACGGTTTCAGCGGCGCCGATATCCAGGGCGTATGCACCAAGGCGGCCCTGCGGGCAGTGCGGCGCGCGGTGGCCGGCAGAGTCGGGAAGCCGCCAGTCGAAGCGCCGGTCGTGGTCGAGCCTGGCGACCTGGAAACAGCTCTGAAGGAAGCTGCGGTGAATGAGCAGTAGCGGGACGGCTTATTACTTGTATTGCCTGACGCCGTGCGCCTGCGGCATCCCCGCCTCCGCCATCGGGGTGGATGGGAAACCTGGCGTCATGGTCTGTGACTGCGGGGGAATGGGCGCGGTCTTCAGCCCGGCGGAGGTGGGCGATTTTTGCGGCCAATCGGCTGACGCGCACCTACAGGATCTGGCTTGGCTGGGACCTCGCGTTTGTCGCCATGAAGCGGTGATCGAGGAAGTCAATGACCGGGTCCCCGTGCTGCCGGCGCGTTTCGCGACCCTGTTTACTTCTTTGGACAGCTTCGAGCGATTTGTTCTCGAACACCGGGATGCTATCACCGGGTTCTTCACCGAGCTCGGCGGCCAACGCGAGTGGGCCGTCAAGGGCCTGCTCGATCGCGGCCTGGCGCCCGAAAGGCCGGGCTCGCCGGGCCGGCCAGCGGCGGATGAGCGGGCGCCGGCCGCTTCCCCCGGAGCGCGATATTTCGCGGAGAAACGGATCAAAGCTAAGTGGGAACGGGATTTCAACCTCCGCTTGAAAGAATTCTGCCGGCGGGCGGCGGCGGCGCTGGCGCAACATGCCGGCGGTTTCCGGGAACGCAAAGTGCTGGCGCCGGTCGAGGCGGGAACCGGCGTCGAGGTCGTATTGAACTGGGCCTTCCTGGTTTCCCCGGCGCTCCTGGACGAGTTTCGGGGATGTCTGGCGCGGTTCAATGAAGGCGAGGAGTTCCCCGGGTTGGTGCTGACGCCGACCGGTCCGTGGCCGCCATATAGTTTCGTTCCAGACCTTTCCGTTGGTGCGGCGGCATGAGCTTCCTGCTCTACGGCATCGTGCAGCAGGATTCGGCCGGGTGTCCCCAGGGAACGTGCCTGCTGACGGCGCACGGCCTGGCGGCTGTGGTTTCGGCCGTGGAAGAGATGCGTGCGCCCCCCAGCGTTTCCTCCCTATTGGCCTATGAGAGAGTGGTCGAGGCGATTCACGCCCGGCAGGCCGTCATTCCTCTGCGATACGGCTGCGTGATGGAAAATGAGTCCGCGGTCGTTGGTCTTTTGGAGGACCACCGCGAGGAGTACGAGGGTCTCCTGGCCCGGCTTCCAGGGATGACCGAGATGGGGATCCGCGTCCTGTGGCCGGCGCGCGCTGGGATTCCGCCCGCCTTTCCGCCGTCCCCGGGCGCCGCCTACCTGGCGTCCTTGCGAAATCGCTACCCCTCCGCCAACGCCCTCGACGGGGAGGAGGGGCAACTGGCGGATCGGATCGCCGGCTTGCTCTCAGGCTGCTCCACCGAGCAGCGAAGAGAGGTCTCATCGTCCAGCCAGCGACGCCTCCTCTCGCTGTACTTTCTGACGCCGAAGACCGGCGTGGAACGGTTTCGGAGTAAGGCGCGGAAGATCTTTCCTCCCAGCGGGGCGAAGATATTACTAAGTGGGCCATGGCCGCCCTATAACTTCGCGGGGTCGCCTGAATGATTCTGTGGAATGGGCGCCATGGAGCGGATTCCGCCGTAGTACCTTCGGGGCTGATAGTATCGGCGCTATCCCCTGAAGTATCAGTCGGTTATTTCAAGACACTCAATCGGAATGACTTGGCATTCGACGTGCTAGTTATACAGTAGGTCGAACATGAGTTAGACCCAATCGCGGTGGAAAGCCGGAAAGGAGAACATCATGGCAAAAGTAGCAAAGTCCACGGATTCCTCGAGTTTGGCGGAAGTTGTTGACCGCATTCTTGACAAAGGCATCGTTATCGACGCCTGGGTCAAGGTGTCGCTGGTCGGCATCGAACTACTCTCGGTGGAAGCTCGCGTTGTGATCGCTTCGGTTGAGACCTATTTGAAGTATGCCGAAGCCATCGGTCTGACTGCCAGCGCTGCGGCGCCGGCTTAGAACTGCGCCCGAAAAACTTCCCGCCGCCGGCCGGAGGCCCGCCACAGGGCCTCTTCCGGCTTGGGAATCCAGGGACGCCAGAGAAAGGAAAGGAGCTTACGGTATGTTGACAGAAGATATGACACGCCTGTGCGATGAAATCGTGGCGATGCGCAAGATGCGCGGTACCATGATGACCGAGTTGCAGCACGGCGCCAAGGGACTGACGCACAGTGTTACCAAGCTGTGTGCGCACTTCGGCCGTGTGCGCGCGACCATGGCGAAACGAACCAAGAACGAACGCCTGGCTTTTTTGAATAACCTGAAACGTACGGTTGGCACAGAGCGGCGCGAGACGAGAAACGACCTGGCCGGCGCCCGCAGGGCCTGGGCCGGCAAAAGCTGATAGCGACCATCGGTGGGGACCGGAACTCAAGCGGGCGGGAGCCAAGCGGGCGGGACCCAATGGCCCGACAGCCATAGCCGCTCCTGTCCGGGGCCCACCGGCGGGTTCGCCGAACGGGTTCGCCGCGGGGGCGGCCAGAGCTTTTGAGTCGGTCCTCCCGCCAGCGGCCTTTAGCAACGTGCCGTGGGGCTGGGTAGGAGAAAGAGGAGAGTCAGATGGAAATCAATTGTCTTGGTTGCGGGTTCAAGGTGGATCTCACCGATACCTATGACGATTACGTAGGCCAGATCAAGTGCTTCGCCTGTGGCGCGACCATGGAAATCGCGACCCAGGCGGGCGAGATTCGGGCAGTCAATGCCGTGACTGAGGTGCCGCTCCCTCCGGCCGAGGTGTTCGTTGTGCGGAGCGTCGACTAAGAGTGGGTGAGCTTGGACAAGGGAGGACGAACGTGGGTGTATTGACGGTAACTATGACGGGGTTGCGAGACGCGATTGTGTCCTCGCGCCAGGCCCGAGTGGCCTTGCTGGGCGACCTGGTTCGCCAGACCGACGAGCGGCGCAATCGGGTTTCCACTTTGTGCGCCGGATTCGCGCGCGACCGCGCGGGCGCTCACCGGGCTTGGTTTGGTCCGTTGCTCTTCGAAGCTCGGACCGCGGAGCGGCACCAGCAGGCGCCCAAAGCGGAGCCGCGTACGCACAAGCCCGCTCATAAGCCGGTCGCGGCGCGGACGGCCGAACCGTCCATGGCGCCCTTGCCGCGAGCCAAGAAACGCTCCTCCAAGGGATTGAAGAAGCACTGATTCCTGCCAGTTTAGAGGTGAGCATTCCGATGGTGGATACAATGAGCAAAGACCTCGGGGAAATGGTCGTCCGAGTCCAGCCACAGGGGGACGATGTGATGCCCGAGGCCAGTGAAGAGTTCGTGGCGACCCCGCACATTCAGGCTTTGGCCGAAAGGGCGCTGGCGTACCTGGAAGTTGGTTATGCGGTGCACTTTGCCGGCGCGGCGGGAACCGGAAAAACCACGCTGGCCTTCCACGTGGCGGCCAAACTCGGCCGTCCCGTCACTCTGATTCACGGCGACGATGAGTTTGGCAGCTCGGACCTGATCGGCAAGGACGCCGGTTACCGCAAGTCCAAGCTGATCGACAACTACATCCATTCCGTGCTGAAGACCGAAGAGAACATGAACACCCTGTGGGTGGATAATCGCCTGACCACGGCTTGCGCCAACGGGAACACCCTGATCTACGACGAGTTCAACCGCTCCCGCCCCGAAGCCAACAACGCTTTGCTGAGCGTGTTGGAGGAGAAAATCCTGAATCTCCCGGCCCTGCGGCCGAGCGGCGCGGGGTACCTCGAAGTCCATCCGGACTTCCGGGCGATCTTCACCTCCAA
>PMYB01000088.1 GCA_003170915.1 Bryobacterales bacterium
CAGACGCGCTTACAATCACAACCAGCAGCGGCACATATAGCATCCCTTGGGAGGAGTGCTCCTCCGCGCTGGCCCGAGCGAGTTGGCTCGAGCGAAGCCACGCGGAACTGTCACCCTCCGGTTACGGAATCCATTGGCCGCTGCTCGACGAGGACCTGGCCATCGGCCCACTGCTGAAATCTGTAGATCCGACGGCGCCTGGGTGGAGCGGCCGCTCGGCGCGGTATGCTGAAAGGAATGAGTGATAGGAATCTTTTTCGTACTGGGATGGCGCTGCTAACCCTGTGTGCGGCCCTGCCGGCCCTGGCTGATACCCAGTTTCGTATTCGCAGGATGACTCGCAACGACGTGCCGCCGGGCAAGGGCCAGTGCGACATCCGTTTGCAGGTCGATAACGAAGTGGACGTATCCGTTCACGGCGATATGGTCATGATTCGCACCCTCTCCGGCCGCGATCCCCGGGACGACGGGTCGGAATGCAACGCACCGCTTCCGGACCGCAATATCGAGGGATTCAACTTCCAGGTGATCGACAGCCGCAATGAGATCCGGCTGGTAGCAGAACCGTCGCGGCGCAACGACTTCACCGCAATTGTGCACATCCGCGACAGCGCCGGCGGCGAAGGCCGCTACCACTTCCGGCTTTCGTGGATGATGACCGGCGGCGGCGGACCGTCCGATGACCGGCGCGGCGGCGGCATTGGGGGGAGTCGCGGCTTCGGCGTCCCGCCCGAGGAACGCCGCGGCGGCGGCCCCGGGTTCAGTTGGAACAACACCATCGACTATCGTGGCCAGGGGCACGGCTCCTCTTCGCTCAACAGCGTCGGCGAGCAACGGCTTTCCGACGTCAGCGTCAACATCGATCGCGGCGGCAGGATCCTGGTGTCATTCCGCGGCGAGCGCGGCCGCCCGCTTTCGTTCACCGGTACGGTGATCGCATCGGAAGGCGGCCGGCTGAAAGCGGACGTCGTGAGCGAGGACCGAAGACTGCACGGGCCGATGTACATCTCCGTGGACGGCCGCCAGAATGTCAATAGCATCACGCTCGAAGCCACCGACGGGCGCGACAGGTTAAGGGTGAATTGGGATAGGAAGTAGGGAAACGTCGTAAGTAAGTGCGCAACCGCTCTCTTACGTTCGCGGCTCGGAAAGCGCATCGGAGCCGCGAACGTAAGAGAGCGGTTGGTTACACCAGCCCGCTCTCGCCCATGAGGTAAAGGTCGATTCCGCGCGCGGCTTTGCGGCCTTCGGCAATCGCCCATACGACCAGGGACTGGCCCCGGCGCATGTCGCCTGCGGCGAAGACTCCCGGAACCGAGGACATGTAGCGCTCGTCTGTCGAGACGTTGCCGCGCGCGTCGAGCTTCACCCCGAGCTGCGCGATTGGCCCGTTCTTCACGGGGCCAAGGAAACCCATCGCCAGCAGCACCAAGTCGGCGTCCATGGTAAATTCCGTCCCGGAGATGGGGTTGAGCTTCGCATCCACGCGCGCGACGTGCAACTGCCGCACGTGGCCGTGCTGGTCGCCGGTGAACTTCATGGTGGAGACGCTCCAATCGCGCAGGCCGCCCTCTTCGTGCGAGCTTTCCACGCGCAACTGCATGGGCCACAGGGGCCACGGCGTCGAAGGCGAACGCTCATCGGGCGGCTTTGGCAGGAGCTCGAATTGCGTCACCGAAAGCGCTCCCTGACGGTGGCAGGTGCCCAGGCAATCCGCGCCGGTATCGCCGCCCCCAATGATTACCACGCGCTTGCCGGTGGCCAGGATCGCCTGATCGTCCGGCACCGAATCGCCTTCCGACCGGCGGTTCTGTTGCGGCAGGAACTCCATGGCGAAATGGATGCCCTGCAATTCCCGGCCGGGAACATTCAGATCGCGCGGCTGCTCGGCGCCGCCGGCCAGCAGGAGGGCGTCGAACTCTTTGACGAGGTCTTCCACGGGAACGTTGGCGCCCACATGGGCGTTGGTCCGGAACTCGACCCCTTCGGCCCGCAGTTGCTCCAGGCGGCGGTCGATGAGGCGCTTCTCCATCTTGAAATTCGGAATGCCGTAGCGCAGCAGGCCGCCGATGCGGTCGCTCTTCTCGAAGACCGTGACGTCGTGGCCGGCGCGCCCCAGTTGCTGCGCGGCGGCCAGGCCGGCGGGCCCGGAGCCGGCGATGGCGACGCGCTTGCCGGTGCGGATTGCGGGCGGCTCAGGCTTGATGAAGCCTTCTTCGAAAGCGCGGTCCACGATGCTCTTTTCGATCTGCTTGATGGTGACGGGCGGCTCGCTGATGCCCAGCACGCAGGAGGCCTCGCAGGGAGCGGGACAGAGGCGGCCGGTGAACTCGGGGAAATTGTTGGTGGCGTGCAACTGGCGGATGGCATCCCGCCAGCGGCCGCGGTAGACCAGATCGTTCCAGTCGGGGATGACGTTGTTCAGCGGGCAGCCGGAATGGCAGAAGGGCACACCGCAATCCATGCAGCGCGCGCCTTGCGAGCGGAGGGTTTCTTCGGGAAACGGTTGGTAAATCTCGAACCAATCCCGGATGCGCTCGGAGGGAGGACGGCGTTCGGGAAGTTCTCGGGTGTATTCCAGAAAGCCGGTGACTTTACCCATGGACTACCTCCTCTTCGCGCCGCGCGGGCACCGCAGGCGCGGGTTGCCGGGCCAAAGCGCGCTTGTATTCCTGGGGGAAGACCTTGATGAACTTGGGGAGCATCTGCTCCCAACTTTCGAGTATCCATTTGGCGCGCGGGCTTTGGGTGAGCCCGGCGTGGGTTGAAATCAGCCCGTGGAGCAGCGTCACATCTTCATCCGCCAGCGGATCGAGATCCACGCCGGCAGTATTGCAGCGCTTCTCGGCGAAATCGCCGCGCTCGTCGAGCACGTAAGCGAGGCCGCCGTTCATGCCGGCGGCGAAGTTGCGCCCGCACTTGCCGAGCACCACCACCACGCCGCGCGTCATGTATTCGCAGCCATGGTCGCCGAGGCCCTCGACCACCGCCGTGGCGCCGGAGTTGCGGACGGCGAAGCGCTCGCCCGCCATGCCGTTGAAGTAGGCGTCGCCGCTGGTGGCGCCGTAGAGCGCCACGTTGCCGATGACGATGTTCTCTTCCGGCAGGAAGGTGGAAGCGCGCGGCGGATAGACGATGAGGCGGCCGCCGGAAAGCCCCTTGCCTACGTAGTCGTTGGCATCTCCTTCCAGCTCGAGGGTCACGCCCCGGGCGAGAAACGCGCCGAAGCTCTGGCCGGCCGAGCCGGTGAAGTGAACCTTGATGGTGTCGTCGGGCAGGCCGGCGGAGCCGTAGCGGCGCGCGATCTCGCCGGAAAGCATGGCACCCACGGTGCGATGAATGTTGCGGATGGGCAGGTCGATCTCGAAGGGCGTACGGTCTTCGATGGCCCCGCGCGCGTGGTCGATCAGCATGTGGTCGAGCGCCTGGTCGAGCCCGTGGTCCTGCGGCTGCACACAGCGGCGCGGGATGCGGCTGGGCATCTGCGGGCTGTACAGAATGGCGGAAAGGTCAATGCCCTTGGCCTTCCAATGGTCGAGGGCCTGGCGGGGGTCGAGCATGTCGACGCGGCCCACCATTTCGTCGAAGGTGCGGAAGCCCAGTTGGGCCATGTACCGGCGCACCTGTTCGGCGATGAAGAAGAAAAAGTTGATGACGTTTTCGGGCGCGCCGCGGAACTTGGCGCGCAGTGCCGGGTCCTGGGTGGCGATGCCCACGGGACAGGTGTTGAGGTGGCACTTGCGCATCATGATGCAGCCCATGGCCACCAGCGGGGCGGTGGAGAAGCCGAACTCCTCGGCGCCCAGCAGGGCGGCGATGGCGACGTCGCGGCCGGTTTGCAGCTTGCCATCGGTCTGCACGCGTATGCGGCCGCGCAGATCGTTCATCACCAGCACCTGCTGGGTTTCGGCCAGGCCCAGCTCCCAGGGAGCGCCGGCGTGCTTGATGGAACTGAGCGGCGAAGCGCCGGTGCCACCACTGTCTCCGCAGATCAGCACCACGTCGGCATGCGCCTTGGCCACGCCCGCGGCCACCGTGCCCACGCCCACTTCGGCCACCAGCTTGACGGAGATGCGGGCGCGCGGATTGACGTTTTTCAGATCGTAGATGAGCTGCGCCAGGTCCTCGATGGAGTAGATGTCATGGTGCGGCGGCGGCGAAACCAGGCCCACGCCGGGGATGGAGTGGCGCACACGCGCGATGGTCTCATCCACCTTGTGGCCGGGAAGCTGGCCGCCTTCGCCGGGCTTGGCGCCCTGCGC
>PMYB01000187.1 GCA_003170915.1 Bryobacterales bacterium
CAGCAGCGTCTCGTATGCCGAGGGCGAGCGCTCTCCGAAACTCGACCCGTAATTGAAATCCATCGACACTGGCCGCAGCGTCATTCCCGCCCCCGGCCGCTTCGAGAGGAATTTCAGCGAAATGCCCTCCTCCGGCTGGATGCGCACAATCAGCAGGTTGGGCGCGCTCTCCGCTCCGTCCTTATCGAAGATAGCAAGAGGCGCCGGGTTGAATTGGATGGCGATCTCGGTGACGCGTTTGGGCAGCCGTTTGCCGGTCCGCACGTAGAACGGCACGCCCGCCCAGCGCCAGTTCTCCACGAAAAACGTGGCCGCCGCATACGTGTCCGTCGGCGATTGCGGATCGACCCCCGGCTCCTGCCGGAACCCTGCTATCTCCTGCCCGCCGACACGCGCCGGTCCGTATTGTCCCGCCACGGAATTCCGGCGGACCTCGTCCGGCGTCATGGCGCGCATCGAGCGCAGCAACTTGGACTTTTCATCCCGCACCGAGGCCGCTCTGAAACTGGCGGTCGGCTCCATCGCGATGGTGGCCATCACCTGCAACAGGTGGTTCTGGATCATGTCCGCCAGCGCGCCCGCTTCCTGGTAATACGCGCCGCGCCCTTCCACCCCGATGGATTCCGCCCCCGTGATCTGCACGTGGTTCACGTACCGCCGGTTCCACAGCGGTTCGAAGATTCCGTTGCCGAACCGGAACGCCAGAATATTCTGCACGGTCTCTTTGCCCAGGTAGTGGTCGATGCGGTAGACGTCCGATTCGCTGAAAACTTCGTGCAGCCGGCCGCTCAGTTCCCGCGCGCTGGCCAGGTCGTGCCCGAACGGTTTCTCCACCACCAGCCTGCGCCACCCGCTTCCCTTGCCCAGGCCCGCGGCGCCCAGTCCCAGGGCAGCCCGCGCGTACTGGCTGGGCTGCGTCGAAAGGTAGAACAGCGCGTTCCCGCCCGTGTGCCGCTCGCTTTCGGCCGCCACCAACTTCTGCCCGAGCCGTTGGTAAAGTGCCGCGTCGCCGATGTCACCCGCCACGTAATACAGCCCGCGCGCGAACGCCGCCCACACTTCCGCATCGAAGGCGGTGTCTTCGGAAAACTGCTGGACCGATTCCAGCATCTTGTCGCGGAACTGGTCGTCGCTCAGCGGCGTGCGCGAGATGCCGATGACCGCGAACCCCGCCGAAAGTCTGCGGTCGTACGCCAGCCGGTAGAGGGCGGGCATGAGCTTGCGCCGGGTGAGGTCGCCGTTAGCGCCGAAAATCACGATGGCGCATTCGGGCGCCTGCCGTTCAAACCGCAGCGGATCCAAAAACGGATTTTCGATGGCCATTGAGTCCAAAATAGCATGAGGCCTCTCAGGTGGTTTTCGGATTAGAATGGGGCGATGGCGGAAAATCAACCCGACGCCCGGCCGGCCGAGTCTTTCGAAGCTTCCCTCGACGAACTCGAGAAGGTGGTCAAGGGACTGGAAGCCGGCGACCTCCCGCTCGAGCGCTCCATCGAGCTATTCGAGCGCGGCATGAGCCTCAGCGATGCCTGCCGCAAGCAACTCGAGGAGGCCGAGACTCGCGTCGAGATGCTCATCCGCAAAGAGGGCAAGATCGCCGCCGAGCCGTTCCGCCCCGAAAAGCCCGAGAAAGCATGACCCTGCGCGAATACCTCGCCCAGCAACAACGACTGGTGGATTCGGAACTCGACCGCCTCGTCCCTCCGGAAACGACGCCTCCGGAAACCATCCATCGCGCCATGCGCTACAGCCTCTTCGCCGGCGGCAAGCGCATTCGCCCCATACTATGCATCGAAGCCGCGCGCGCCGTCTCTCCCTCGGCCGATGGCGTGGTCGCGGCCGCCTGCTCGCTCGAACTCATTCACACTTACTCGCTCATCCACGACGACCTGCCCGCGCTCGATAACGACGACTACCGCCGCGGCAAGCTCACCAACCACAAAGTCTTCGGCGAAGCCATGGCCATTCTGGCCGGCGACGCGCTGCTCACCCTCGCCTTTCAGGTGCTCGCCGGACTGAACACCACCGATGACCGCAAGGCCCGCATGATTGCCGAACTCTCCGCCGCTTCCGGCAGCGTGGGCGGCATGATCGGCGGGCAGGTGGCCGACCTGGAAGGCGAAGGCAAGCCTCCCGAGCCGCGGTTGCTCGAGACCATCCACCGCGCCAAGACCGGGGCCCTGCTGCGCGCCAGTTTGCGGCTCGGCGCCATCTGCGCGGGAGCCGCCGGCGACCAGTACGCCGCGCTCTCCCGCTTTGGCGAACACGTCGGCCTGGCGTTCCAGATTGTGGATGATATTCTCGACGTGGAAGAATCTTCCGAGGCGCTCGGAAAAACCGCCGGCAAGGACGCGCAACAAGGCAAGATCACCTTTCCGGCGGTCTACGGCCTCGAAACCTCGCGCCGCATGGCCGCAGAGGAATGCGCGCGCGCCCACCAGGTGCTGGAACCGTTTGGCGAGCGCGTGGCGCGCCTGCACGAGATCGCCGACCACATTGTCCGTCGCAAGTCATGAAGACCCGACTGGACCGGCTCATCGTGGAACGCGGGCTCACTGCATCCCGCGAGAAGGCCCAGGCCCTGATCATGGCCGGCGAGGTGCTCGTCAACGGCCAAAAAGCCGCCAAGCCCGGCCAGGCCGTTGCCGATGACAGCCGCATCGAGATTCTCGCGCGCCCGCCCTACGTGAGCCGCGGCGGCCTCAAGCTGGCTGGCGCGCTTGGCCACTTCGCCATCGGCGTCGCCGGCCAGACCTGCCTCGATATCGGCGCCTCCACCGGCGGCTTCACCGACGTTCTGCTGCAAGCGGGAGCCGTGCGCGTCCATGCCGTGGATGTCGGCGCCGGCCAGCTCGATTGGAAACTGCGCACCGACCCGCGCGTGGTGCTGCACGAAGGCATCAACGCGCGCGCACTCAAGTTCGAGGATATTGGCGAGCGGGTGGACCTCATCGTCTGCGACGTCGCCTTCATTTCCGTCACTCTCATCCTGCCCGCCGCCGTGCCCCTGTTACAGCCCGCCGGGCAAATGGTTATACTAATCAAACCGCAGTTTGAAGCCGGCAGGGGCCAGGTGGGCAAAGGCGGCATCGTGCGCGAGCCGGCCGTCCACCAGGCTGCTTGCGAGCGAGTCGCGCGGGCCGTGCGCGAACTCGGATTCGAAACCAGCATGATGGAAAGTCCCATCCTCGGCGCCGAAGGAAACAAGGAGTTCCTCCTCTATGCCCACCATTAGGACCGTCGGGATCATCTCGAAACCGAACTCCGCTGCCGCCGCCAACATCGTGCCCGAGCTCATCGAGTGGCTGCGCGGCCGCGGCATGGCGGTTCGCATCGACGAGCAGACCGCTTTCTACGCCGGGCCCGTTGGGCGCTCGAGCGGCCTCCCGCGGCCGGAAGTTCCCGAAGGCTGCGACCTGGTCATGGTGCTGGGCGGCGACGGCACGCTGCTCTCCGCCGCGCGCGCCATCGGCAGGCGCGAGACCCCGCTCTTCCCCGTGAACCTCGGCAGCCTGGGCTTCCTGACCGCCATCACCATCGACGAGTTGTACCCCGAGCTGGAACGCGCCTTCCGCGGCGAGCACCGCATCGCCAAGCGCAAGCTGCTGGCCACCGAAGTGGTGCGCGACGGGGAGGTTGTGGCCGCCTACGAAGCCCTCAACGACGCCGTGCTGACCAAAGCCTCCATCGCCCGCATGATCGATCTCGACGCGCACGTGGACGAGCAGTTCGTTTGCGCCTACAAGGCCGATGGCCTCATCATCTCCACGCCCACCGGCTCGACGGCGTATTCGCTCTCCGCCGGCGGCCCCATCATTTTTCCTTCGGTGCCGGCCATCTGCATCACGCCCATTTGCCCGCACATGCTCACCAACCGGCCGGTGCTGGTGCCCGAAACCAGCGTGATCCGCGTCATTTCGCGCTCGCCCGACGAGAGCGTGTTCCTGACCATCGATGGCCAGGTGGGCAACCCCATCCGGGAAGGCGACACCCTGGTCTGCCGCAGCTCGGACTACACGCTGCGCCTGGTCCGGCCGCCGCACATGATGTTCTTCGACGTCCTCCGCCAGAAGCTGAAATGGGGCGAACGGTGAAACGCATCTCCCTCACCACCTGGATCTTTATCGGGATGGCCGCGGGCGTGGCCCTCGGAATCGTCGCGCCGGGTTTCGCCAGGCAGCTCTCGCCCGTCAGCCGGGTGTTTCTGCAATTGATTCGTTCCATCATCGCGCCGCTGATATTTGGCACGCTGGTGGTGGGCATCGCGGGCGGCGGCGACATGAAACGCATGGGCCGCATCGGCGGCAAGGCCATCCTCTATTTCGAGATTGTCACCACCCTGGCGCTGTTTCTGGGGCTCGCCGCCGTGAACCTGGTGCGCCCCGGCGCCGGCATTTCGATTCATGGCAGCGCCGCTGAAGCCGCCATACCGCAGACCCAGACCAGCTTCAGCTCGGTCCTCGAGCATATCTTTCCCTCGAGCATCATCGACGCCATGGCGCGCAACGACGCTCTCCAGATCGTGGTCTTCGCCTTCCTGTTCGGCGCCGCCTGCGCGGCCATCGGCGCCAAAGCGGAGCCGGTGGTCAAGTTCTGCGCATCCCTCGCCGAGGTCATGTTCCGCTACACCAGGTACGTGATGTACCTGGCCCCTCTCGGCGTCGGCGCCGCTCTCGCGGTGGTGATCGGAAACAAGGGCGTCAATGTGCTGCTCGGTCTCGGCAAGTTGATCGCGACCATGTACGTCTCGTCCGTCCTCTGCATCGTGTTCGTGCTCGGCCCGGCCCTGATCCTGTTTCACATTCCGGTGCGCGGGTTCTATCGCGCCGTGCGCGAGCCGTTCCTGATCGGCTTCTCCACGGCCTCGAGCGAAGCCGCGCTGCCGCTGGCGCTCGAAAACATGGAGCAGTTCGGCGTGCCCAAGCACATCGTGGGTTTCGTGATCCCCACCGGCTACAGCTTCAACCTGGTGGGCAGCGCGCTCTACCTCTCGCTGGCCGCCGTCTTCGTGGCGCAGGCGGCGGGCGTCAATCTCTCCTTCGGCGGCCAGTTACTCATGATGCTCACCCTGATGCTCACCAGCAAAGGCGTGGCCGGCGTTCCGCGCGCCGCGCTGGTGATTCTGGCCGGCACCTTGTCGACGTTTCATCTGCCGATGGAAGGCGCCGCCGTGTTGCTGGGCGTGGACGCCCTGCTCGACATGGCCCGCACCTCCGTCAACGTGCTCGGCAACTGCCTGGCCAGCGCCGTGGTGGCCCGCTGGGAAGGTTATCAGGTGGGTAGGGGCGAGGCATGCCTCGCCCCTACGGCCGAATGATGTAATCCGGCCAGCAGGTCTGGAGTTCGTCGATCCCCAGCCGGAAGACGTTGGTCGATGGGCTCGCAGGCTGAGCGAACTTCGGATCCAGGATCTTGGCGATCTGGTCGCGCGCGCCTTCCAGATGCGCCTTGCTCTGGCGGTCCGTGGTCTTCGTCAGCGCGGCGGCGACCGATGCGTTCAACGACCGCAACTCGGCGCGATAGAGCGACTTCTCATCGGCGCTGGCGGCGGCCGGAAGCAGCGCCAGCATCTCCGCGGGTATCCCGGCGGGAATGGTCGGCGCAACGCCGTTGAGCTTGTTATTCACCAGGTCGAGGTAAGCGTGCTGCAAGTTGCGGCGGTATGCGTCAACCTTCACTTGCGGGGCGTCCAGCTCCTTCCAGAGGCCCTTCCGCACGGTGGCCAGGAAATCGGCCGGCGTGTAGGCGGCGCTGCCATCCACGGCTTCCTGCTCCACCATGCGGGCGAAACGCGGGCTGCTCAGCAGGTTGGTTAACACGGTATTCTGAGCGTTGCGGATGCGGCCGAGAACGCCGGTCGGTTCGATGCGCCGCAGGATCTGCGCATCGATCGCCCAGACCGGCTTGGTGAAGGCGTTTTCATTGAGGAATTTCACCGCAGCCTCCTGGCGCGCCTTGGGCACCGGGGTGAATAGAACGCCTTCCTGCCCGACATACTTCTCGCGCGTGTCGAATCCGCCGACGATGGCCGCCACGTGGCCCATCTCGAGCGTCCACTGTGCCAGCACGCGTCCGTAAAGTTCGGCCAGATCGTCGTAAGGCTCGCCCTCCTTGGCGGTGGTGGCGGGCATCAGCATCTTGGCCACGCGTTGCAGATTCTTCACGCCCAGGGCGGTAGATTTGATGGCGTCGGCGTCGCCGATGGCTTCAGTGAGTTCGCCGGGGTCCGAGCCGGCCGAGTTGTAAGTTGAGAATCGAAACCACGGCGTGGTGTCCTGCTCGTGCGCCCACTTATCGAGCGTGGGCTTCTCTTCCTCCGCGGTCTTGGCTTCGGGGACAGGCGTATAACCCCACTTAGTCGCCCAAACGTCATACGGACCGATTCTGGGCACAAGGTCTTCGACGGCGACATGATCTTCGGGCTGGGCCACGTAGTCGAAGCGCGCGTAGTCCATGATGGAGGGCGCCGCGCCCATCTTGTGCATCCAATCCTTGTCGCGCACCTTCTCCTGCGGATAAGTCGAGCTGGCTTTCATGTTGTGCTGGAAGCCCAGCGTGTGGCCGACTTCATGCGCCACGACATACTCGAGCAGCCTGCCCATGAGGTCGTCCGGCAGCGGCAGCTTCTGCGCGCGCGGATCGAGCGGGCCGACTTGCACGAAGTACCAGGCGCGCTGGAGGTTCATGATGTTGTGGTAGAACTGGATGGGCGCGTTGAGGATTTCGCCCGTGCGTGGGTCGTGAATGTTCGGCCCGACGGCGTTCTCGATGATGGAGGGCAGCCAGCGGATGACGGAGTTGCGCACGTCCTCGGGGCTGAAATCGGGGTCCTCCTCGGGCGTTGGCGCGATCTTGGCAATGATGGCGTTCTTGAAACCGGCGGCTTCGAAGGCGGGCTGCCAGTCTTCCACGCCTTTCTTCAGCCACTCGCGCCATTTCACGGGCGTGGCCGAATCGATGTAGTAAACCAGTGGCTTCACCGGTTCCGACACGGCCGCGCTGGGGTCCTGCTTTTCCAGCCGCCAGCGATCGATGTAGCGGACGCGCGGCGCGCGGTGCTCGTCCTTGCTGTAGTCCATCAGGCTGGTGGAGAAGTAGCCGACGCGCTCATCGAACACCCGCGGCATCATGGGCCTTTCAGGCAGTTTCACCATGCTGTGATGCAACACGATGGTGGCGCTTCCGGGCCGCATCTGCCCGCCGCCAAGGGCGCCCGCGGGAACCGGGGCCGGCGCCGCTGTTCCCATGCCCGCGGGCATCTGCGTGCGCGTGTAGGTCATGGTGGCTTCGGCTTCGATGTTCTCGGGATAGGCGGAGATGCGCTCGATGAAAGAGCGCGTGGCATCGAGGGTGGTGGCGCCCAACCGCTGGCGGGCGCCGATCTCGGGGACGTCGGTCGAGAACAGCCGGGTCACCTCGATGACCGGAGCGCCGTCCTTGGCGAACGCGGCCACCGGGAAAGTCATAATGATAGTGCTGTTGTTGGCCGCATTCACCCCCTCCGCGATGGGCGTCTTGGGATCGGCGACTACCTCGTAGTTGTTCTCGCGAAGATGGACCTTGTTGCCATTCAGTTCCCAATGGACCACGCGTTCGTTCAATTCCTGGTTGCCGTAACCGACTCCCAGGGTCGTCTTGGCGATCGACGTGTTCCAGAGGAACACTTTGCCGAGCTCACTCTTGGGGATTTCGTAGTAGTACTTTTCCTTGATCTGGTGCACGGTGAAGATGCCCTTCTTCGACTTGGCATCTTTGGTGATCACCTTCTCATAAGGCTGAGGCTCCTGCGACGGCGGCGTGACGCCGGGCCGCGCCGCGCCCGCCGGCGGCATCTGCGCCGGGGGCCTTCGGGCGGCGGCGGAGGCTCTTGCGCGGCCAGCACTGCCGCTGCGCAGAGAGTCAACAAAACGGCACGAGGAAGTCGGTTCATTTTCGCTCCTTCTCGGGGGGACGAGGATTATCTTAGCTGGCGCCATGGGCTATTGTCTTTCGCCCTGCGGGCTGATCTTGTGCGATTGCCCGACGAGGTGACGTGGCTCATCGGTTATTGTAAAAGAATGCAGAAGAAACGGCTGGGCAACAGCGATATGGAATTGACGCCCATTGGCGTCGGAGCGTGGGCCATGGGCGGCGGCGGCTGGGCATTCGCCTGGGGACCGCAGGACGACAGCCAGTCCGTCGCCGCAATTCACGCGGCGCTGGACCACGGCGTGAACTGGATCGATACGGCGGCGGTCTATGGGCTGGGCCATTCCGAGGAAGTGGTGGCGCGCGCCCTGACGGGGCGGTCCGAGCGGCCTTATGTCTTCACCAAGTGCGAGCTGGTCTGGGATGACAAGCGCGAAATCAAGAGGTGCCTCAAGGCCGATTCCATCCGGCGCGAGTGCGAGAACAGCCTGAAGAGGCTCAAGGTGGAGACGATCGACCTCTACCAGATCCATTGGCCGGAACCGGACGAAGATATCGAGGAGGGCTGGGGGACGCTCGCCAAGTTGAAGGAGGAAGGCAAAGTGCGGTGGATCGGAGTCTCCAATTTCAACGCGCCGCAACTGGAGCGGTGCCGGGGGATTGCGCCCGTCACGTCGCTGCAACCGCCTTATTCGGCGATTTCGCCGGAGGTGGAAGAAGCGATGCTGCCGTATTGCGCGCAGCACGGGATCGGCGCGATCGTGTATTCCCCGATGAAATCGGGGCTGCTGACCGGGACCATGACGAAGGAGCGCGTGGCTGGTTTTCCGAAAGACGATTTCCGGCGGCGCGCGCCGGCGTTTCAGGAGCCGCAGCTTTCGCGCAACCTGGCGCTGGCGGAGCTCATGAAGCGCATCGGCGCGCGGCACGGGCGTTCGGCGGGTGAAGTGGCCATCGCGTGGACGCTGCGCCACCCGGCGGTGACGGCGGCTATCGTAGGGATGCGCTCGGCCGAGCAGGTCACGGGTGTAATTGGGGCGCTGGAATTCCGCCTGAGCCCGGAAGAGGTCGCGGAGATTGAGCAACACCGGGATGCTATAATGTAAGGGTTCTGCCCAGCGATTCTGGTCTTTCCCTATGTTCCTTAGTGTCAAAGAGTTGGAGCTGCGGAAGATTCGTTTCGAGGAAACTTTCCAGCCGGGGCGGATCGATTTTGCGGGCGAGAATCTGGAGCAAAGTTCCCCGCTGCACGTAGCCGGGTCGGCCGAGGTGCTGGCGTATTCGGATGGCGAAGTGCGAATTCAGGGGAAGTATACCGTGGAGATGGCGGCGCAGTGCGACCGCTGCCTGGGGCGTGCGCGCTTTCCGCTGGATGGCGGTTTCGACCTGTTTTACCGGCCCGTTTCGGTCATCGCGCGCGAGGAAGAAGTCGAGATCGGCGCAGACGAAGTGGAGATCGGGTTTTATAAAGGCGGCGGCCTGGAACTGGAGGATATCCTTCGGGAACAGGTGCTGCTGGCTTTGCCCATGCAGCGGACTTGCAGCGAAGACTGCAAGGGAATTTGTCCGGTCTGTGGCCGGAACCGGAACGAGACCACGTGCGATTGCAGAATCGAGAGCAGCGACGATCGCTGGGGAGCGCTCCGGAAACTAGGAATTTAGAGGTAGAGATATGCCGAATCCCAAACGCAGACACTCCCAAAGGCGAACGAATAACCGCCGCGCGCACGATGCGCTGAAGCCGTCCGGCCTGGCGGAATGTCCCAACTGCCACCAAGCCAAGCTCCCCCACCGTATATGCCCGCATTGCGGCCAGTACAAGGGCCGCGAAGTGGTCGAAGTCGTCGAGCAGTAGCGGCTTCCGGACATGCTGACCATTGCGGTGGATGCAATGGGCGGAGACCACGCCCCCAAAGCCGAAGTCGAGGGGGCGGTTCAAGCCGCCAGGAGTCTCGAAGTCAAAGTCATTCTGGTGGGCCAGGAGGATGTGGTCCGGCGGGAGCTGGCGCAGCACGAGGACTACCGGGATCTTCCCGTCGAAATCGTGCACGCTAGCGAGCGCGTCACCATGGAAGAGAGCGCGGGGCGCGCGTTCAAATCGAAGAGGGACAGCTCCCTGCGCGTGGCCTCGCGGCTGGTCCGCGACGGGGCGGCCCAGGGATTCGTATCCGCGGGCAACACCGGTGCGGTGATGGCCACCGCGAAGATCGTGCAGGGCGTGGTGCCGGGCGTGGACCGTCCGGCCCTGGCGGGCATTTTTCCAACGGTGGACGGATCGCCCGTGGTGGTGGTGGACGTGGGCGCCAACGTGGATTGCTCGCCGCGCATGCTGGCGCAATTCGCGGTGATGGGCGAGATGTATTCGCGCATCATTCTGCGGCGGCCCAAGCCGCGGGTGGGCCTTCTTTCCATCGGCGAGGAGGAGCACAAGGGCAACGATCTGACGCGCGCGGCCATGCCGCTGTTCAAGACCCTCAACCTGAACTTCATCGGGAACGTGGAAGGCGGCGACATTTACGGCGGCAAGGTGGACGTGATTGTGTGCGACGGGTTCATCGGCAACGTGGCGCTGAAGGTGAGCGAGGGACTAGGGGAGATGGTCAAACACCTGTTGCAGGAATCGCTCGAGGCCACCATTTCGGGCAAGATCGGGTACGTGATCGCGAAGGCGGCGTTCACCGATTTCAAGAAGCGCGTGGATTACTCGGAATACGGCGGCGCGGCGCTGCTGGGCGTGCGCGGCATGTGCATCATCTGCCACGGGCGGTCGAACGCCAACGCCATCAAGAATGCCATCCGGGTGGCGGCGGAGTTCTCGGGCGGCAATGTGAATCAGCGGATCGAAGAGGAACTGCGCCTGGCGGCGCGGGAAAAGCCGGCGATTCGCGTGGAGTAGATGCTTGGGCGCTAGGGTGAAACCGGCGATCATATCTCTGTTTCTGCTTGCGGGCTGCGCGTTCGCGCAGCAAGACGAGCACGTGCAGTGGAGCCTGGCGCTGGAACGGGGCTCGGCGCCGCCGGGCGCCAAAGTTCTGGCGCGGCTGACGGGAAGCATCGACCCTGGTTGGCACCTGTATTCCATGTCCACGCCGGCAGCCACGCCGGCCACCATTCTGCTCGCGGACAATCCGGTGGTGAAGCGGTATCGCGCGCTCCAGCCGCCGCCCAAGAGAACTTTCGACCCGAACTTCAATTCCGATACGGAAACTTATGAAGGCCAGGTTACGTTTCTGCTGGAGCTGGAGATCGAGAAAAACGCTCCCGCGGGGCCGGCGCAGCTCACCGTGAATGCGCGCTACCAGACGTGCAACGACAAACAGTGCGTGCCGGGGCGGTGGACGGGTATAGCGAACTTGACCGTGGACGCCGCGGCGGGCCCAAGGGGCACCCCGGCGGCAGTGGCGATTCCGGCGGGATACGCGGAGGCCAAGCCGGTCCACGAGCGGGACAAGACGGGAGGCGCGTCCCACTCGTTTCTGCTGGTCGCGTTCGGGTTTGGGCTGGCCTCCCTCTTCACGCCTTGCGTGTTTCCGATGATTCCCATCACCATGTCCTACTTCCTCAGTCGGCCGGCGGGCGGGCGGCGGGAAAGCGTGGCGCTGGCGGCGATCTTCTGCCTGGGAATCATCGTGCTGTTCTCGGGGCTGGGACTGCTGACGACGGCCGTGCTGGGACCGTTCGGCATCGTGACGCTGGGTTCCAATCCGTGGGTCAACGGATTCATCGCGGCGTTGTTCCTGGCGTTCTCACTGAGCCTGTTGGGCGCGTTCGAGATCAATATCCCCTCCCCGATTTTGACGCGGTTGAACCGGTCCTCGGAAAAGGGCGGCTTGGCGGGCGCGCTACTGATGGGGCTGACGTTTTCGCTGGCGTCGTTCGCCTGCGTGGGGCCGTTCGTGGGCACGCTGCTGGCGGCATCGGTGGCGGGCGGCGGCGCGCGGCCGCTCATCGGGATGGTGACGTTCGCCACCGGCCTGGCGCTGCCTTTCTTCCTGCTGGCGTTGTTTCCGTCGTACCTGAAGCGCCTGCCGAGGAGCGGCGGGTGGTTGGCGCGCGTGAAAGTGGTGATGGGGTTCGTCATTCTGGCCGCCAGCCTGAAATACCTGAGCAGCGTGGACCAGGTGCTGCAATGGGGATGGCTCACGCGCGAGCGGTTCCTGGCGGCGTGGATCGTGCTGTTCGCCATGGCGGGGTTGTACCTGCTCGGTTTCGTGCGGCTCGAGGGCGTCAAGCCGGACGAGCCGATGGGATTGGGGCGGCTGCTGGTGGGAATAGCCTTCCTGGTGTTCGCCCTCAGCCTGGCGCCGGGAATGTTCGGCGGCCGGTTGGGCGGTCTGGACGCTTACGTTCCCGTGGCGAGCGGGGTGACGCCCGGCTCGTCCGGGAGCGCGCTGCCGTGGATGAAAGACCAGTATCGCGCGGCGCTCGACCGCGCGCGGCGCGAGCGAAAGCGGGTGTTGGTGAACTTCACGGGCTACGCCTGCACCAACTGCCACTGGATGAGGGCCAACATGTTCACGCGGCCGGAGATTGCCGCGGCGTTGCAGGATTTNNCTGGAGCTTTCGAAGTTTCACACGGTGGCGATTCCGTTCTACGCCATTCTGGATGCGGACGGGAAGGCGATCGCGACGTTTGCGGGCTCGACCACGGACGCGAAGGAATACCTGGCGTTTTTGCAGGGGCCGGGGGCCGGAGCTGCGCCGGCAATTGGGGCGTTCACGAAACTCGACGGCGGCGCGCTCGATACTTCCGCGTTCAGCGGCAAGGTGGTGGTGGTGAATTTCTGGGCTACCTGGTGTGTCCCCTGCATTCAGGAGATCCCGGGCTTCAACCAACTAAACCAGCAGCTCGGAGGAAAAGGCGTAGTGGTGCTGGGGGTCTCGATGGACGAAGAGGGAGCGGAGCGGGTGCGGCCGTTTCTCAAGAAGCACCCCATGGACTACCTGGTGGCGCTGGGTTCGGAAGCAATTTCCAAACAGTACAGCCTCGATCAACTGCCGGTGACCATAGTCTTCGACCGCTCGGGGAAGCAGGTGAAGCGGTTTGAAGGATTCACCGCGGAGGACGCGCTTCGGGCAGTGGTCCAACAGGCGCTCTGAAGGCGGGTGCCTCTACTTGGAGGCGCCCGCCAACACAGCAAGCAACTTTAGAAGTACAGCTTCAGCGCCACCTGGATCAGGCGCGGGCTGCTGAACGACGTGACTTCCCCGAACGTGCTGCTGGAAAGGCTGGTGGAAGGGCCGTTCCAGTTGCCGTGGTTCATGATGTTGAAGAAGTCGGCCCGCAAGTCGAGCTTCCACCGCTCTTTCACTTGGAACCGCCGGGTCAGAGCCATGTTGAAATTGATCTGGCCCGGGCCATAGACGGAATTGCGGCCGAGATTGCCGAACTGGCCACTGAACGTCGTGCAGGCCGCGTTCGATCCCGCACAAATAAACGCCGCCGGGTTGAACCAATACGACGGGTCGGCCTGCGCAGGCGTGTGTACCTGATCCGGCGCCAGCACGTAGGGACGGTCCAGGTTCTGGCCGCTCAGGGAAATGTCTTTGCCGTCGGTAAGCTGGATGGGGTGGCCGGTATTGAGGGCGAAGACCGGCGCCACCTGCCAGTCTTTGGTGATGAGCTTGGCGGGTCCGCTACCAAGCCCGGGGCTGGTGGCTACCAGCGTGATGTTGAAAACCTGCCGGTGGTCGTAGCCGCAATTCCCCCGTTCGCCGGTGGCGCGGTTGAGCGAATTCTGATAGACGGTGCCCGCCAGTTCTCCCGCGAAGTCCCACGAGCTGACGCAATGACTCCAGCCGTAATCGCTCAAGATGGTGTAATGGCCGGAAAAGTGGCGCTCGATCGAAAGATTTAGGCCATGGTACTCGGAGTTGCCGCCGTCGTCGGTCTGCTGGATCTCACCGTAGAATTGTCCCGTCGTGGGATTGGCCAGGTATGTCGGGCGCCGGTTGTTGGTGTTGGAAGTGGAAGCGCCAGCGATAGTGCCTATGGCCTGATTGACGTCAATCGACCCCCAGATGTGCCGGCCGGCGTTGCCCATGTAATTCGCCCGCATCACCCAGTTGGCGGCGAGCTGCCGCTGGTAACTGAGGTTCCACTGCAACATGTAAGTGACCTGATTGTTGGGCGGTACGCTGACGTACATGCCCTGGGTCGGGAAGACGGCGGCTCCGGGGAACGGGTCGCCCGTCTTGCCGTTCAACGTGTAATTCGCGAACGGGTTGGAGAATTGCCCGCTGGTAAGCGAGATGGAGGAGACATACGGCGCATTGGTAGTCCAGCGCTCGGGATAGAACAGCTCGGTGGTGTCGTGCAACATACCGAACGATGCGCGGATGGTCTGCTTGCCATTGCCCTTGGGGTCCCAAACCAGGCCGAGCCGGGGCGAGAATACGTTCCAATGCGATGCCGTGAGAGCTTTGCCGTATGGGTCCTGCGCCGTATCTGTCGTGAAGATCAGGCCTGCCGGAGAATTGGGGTAAGCCGGGCTGTGCCAGCCCTGGTTGAAAAGAGGCCAACTGAACTGGTCGCCGCGCCCATACTTGTCATAAGAGGGCACGGACGGCTCCCAGCGCACGCCGATGTTGACGGTAAAATGGGTGGTAGCGTGGATGGCATCCTGCACGTAGGCGGCGATCACCGTCTGGCGCAGGTAATCGGAAATCACGTTGCCGTCAACCAGGCCGGAGAAGCGCCCGATCAGCAGGTCCGCCAGCCCATCGCCTGTGGTGCTGCCGTTGAAGGTCCACTGCCCGTTGGACTGCTGGTTGTTGTAGGAGTTGAACTGGTCCTTGCGGCCATCGAATCCGAACCCGATCTGGTGCTTGCCGCGGATGATGGAGTAATCGTCTGCTAACTGGTAGGTATTGATGTCGAAATTCGACAGGGCGCAGGTGCCGCAGCCGATGTTGAATCCGCCGCCGGAGTAACCGCTCACGCTGAGCTGCGTATAATTCGGAACGTTTTGGAAGAAATTTACGCCCAAATCCCGCGGACTGAACAGGTTGGCCGCGGATGAGCGGTTGTCGCGGCGCCGGTCGAAGGTGGCGTGGAAGGAGTTGACCTGGTTCGCAGAGACGGTATAGGTATCGCCGATGGTCATGGTCTGCGACCGGTCCTGGTTACCCGGCGATCCGGTGGTCAGAGCGTTGTGTCCGTCGAACAACGATAGGGCCAGGTAATCGTAGATAAAGTAGCGGCCGTAAAAGAAGTTCTTGCTGCTGATGTTGTAGTCGATGCGGCCGATATATTGATCGTCGGGGTTGTTGGCCAGGTAGCCGAAAAGGTAATTCCCGCAAGGATTCGGGGAAACCGGAAGGTAAGTGGAGGCCAGCTTGATTCCCGGCGGATCGAATGAGGAAACCGGGATCTTGTTGCCGGGGTACGGCGTGCCGCTGGTGTCCTTCAGCGTTTTTGCCGAAGCCAGGCAGCCGCCGTTCGCCTTGGCGCCGTCCAGCACGCTGAAATCGCCCTGAAGCGCTGCCGCCGTGGGCACGTAGGCGGCGTTTTGGCTTGGATCGCTGCGCTGCCGGGTGCCCTGGTAGCCACCGAAGAAGAAGAGCTTGTCCTTGATAAGCCGGCCGCCGGCCGTGCCGCCGAACTGGTTACGCTTCAGCGAGTCGCGCGCCGGTTGCAGCCCGATTACGCCCTTGGGCCGGGCGTTCAGGTCGGCATTGCGGAGGAAGTAGAACAGGTCGCCGTGGAAGCCATTGCTGCCCGATTTGGTGACGATGTTAACCACACCACCGGGATGCAACCCGTATTGGGCCGGCAATCCGTTGGTTTGCACGTTGAATTCCTGGACCGCATCCGGGAACGGAATGGGCAGGTTCACGTTGCTGAACGCGTCGTTATTGTCGCCGCCATCCAGCAGGAAGTTGACCCCGTTGGCCGCGCCGCCGGCGATGGAATACTGGCCCGAACCGTTGGATCCCTGGATGTTCTTACTGCCCGTCAGGTCGCCGCCATTGAGGTTCATGTCGGACGTGGAGAAGCCGGTCATTCCCAGCAAGTCGGCGGGGTTGCGGCCATTCAGCGGCAAGTCGATCAGCATTTGCTGGTCTACCACCTGCGCGATGGAATTCTCTTTGGTTTCCACCTGGGCGGCGTTGGCGGTGACCTGAACGCTTTCGGTCACGGCGCCGATTTGCAGGGCGACGGGAATGCTGCGGTTACTGGCCACCTCGAGCATGATGCCCTTCTGCACGTACGTCTTGAAACCGGGAGAAGAGACTTCGAGTTGGTAGTTGCCAACCGGCAGGTTGGGGAGCGCATAGCGGCCGGTGACATCCGTGGCGGCCGTGCGAACCTGGTCTCTGTCCAAATTGGTGGCTTTGACCTGTGCGCCGACGATGGCTTGGCCGCTCGGGTCGGTGACGTATCCGTCGATTTCCGCGACGGCCACCTGCTGCGCTCTGGCGACCGGCGCCAGAAAGCCGAACGTTGCAAGCGCAAGCAAAAGAATTGCTGCGCTGTTTCTAATGTCTGCAAATGACATAGCTGTTAACCTCTTTGGCCTCGCGGCTTCCGAGCCCGAAGCGATTGATGGTATAAGAGTATAGAACACTGCATTACAGATGTAAAGCCCCTAAAGTCCTATATTCTCAGGCGGATGCCGATGCATGCAGGCCCACGATGCGCCTTCGATGCGGCCCGGGCGGGTACAGCACGCCGTAGGGGTGGTTCTCAGGACAGATACTGGCCCGGGGGGCGATGGGAAGCCCGGCCGAGCGCGCCGCGCGGCCAACGCGGTCAGCGGTAGCACCGCCCCAGGGTACCCGGCAGGATCGGGTGAAGCGTCGTCAACGCCGGATGGCGAGGTGGGTGGCGCCGGCCTTGATTCTGCACACAACCAGACCGTGGTTCTGGTAGGGGCAGGTCAGACCGTTTGGCCCAGGGCTCCGGGTGAGAATCCAGGTGACCGGGTACTGACCCGCCAGGTTCTCGAAATCCGCGAGATGAAAGTTCTCCCAGCCGCGCTGTGCTTGCACCTGGTCCTTCCAGTGGCTCGCCAACTGGGGAAATAGCGACACGGCTCCACTGTCCTTGACGCTATCGGCGAGCACGCTCCGCTCGGCGATGGCGCGAAAACCGTGCTGGTCCTCTCCGGGAAGCAGCATGTAATTGGGATCGAGCGCGAAGACGGCGCCTTTCGGAGTGTGGCCGCGGATCCATAGGAAAGCGGAAGTCCAAGCGTTCCGAGAGGCCCAACCGGGCCACTCCACATGAGGACTGGCGGGGTACGAACTCTGCTGCAAGAGCCACATGGAAGCCGCCAGCGGAACGAAGAGGCCGAGCCAGCGCCAAACTTTGCTCTGGAGCGCGTACTCTCCGATAAGTCCCCCCAGCAGAACAAAGAACACGACGTACAGCAGATGGAACGACCTCATCGGTTGCAGTCGGGTGTAATTCTCCAGCCGGGTGGGAATCGCCAGCACCACAGCCACGGCGGTGAACATAAGGCCGAATGGCACCAGCGTCCGCGCCAACGAACGGAAAACCGGCGTGGCGCCCTTGGGAGTTACCGAGGAGAACCACCAGAGCAGAGCCAGCGGAGCGAAGATACCGGTCCACTCATACCAAGTCCAATTGGACACAAAAAAGTAAGTGCGGGAGAATAGGGCCTCACGCGCGGCGCCGCGCGCGGGTTGAAAGTCAAAAAGAAAGGGAAGTCCGGCGAAAGCCAGCGGGCCGAACGCGGGTGTGCCGGCCGCGCCGCGCCGGAGATGGCGTCCGACCAATGCCAGGCATCCGAGAAACACGGCGCCGTAAACGCTCATTTGCGGGTGAATCAATGCGGTCGCCAGCAGCCAGGCCACCGCCTGCTTGCGCCTGTTGGATACATAGCAGGCGATCGCGAAAATGGTGGCTGGAGTGGACAGCGACCGCGCGGTCAGATAGGGGTCCATGATGGCGAGCGCCGTTCCCGCGACCGGAACGCTGAGGAGAGCCGCCAGCAGAGCCACCGCGCCCCACCGCGCACGCTGGTTTCGGAAACAGGCACACGCCAGTCTCCACGACGCCAGAAGCAGCAGAAGAATGCTCGCTACGTGCCAGACGAAGATGACTAAATCGACAGGCAGATGGGACAGTCTAGCGGAATAACCCACCAGATCCGCGAACAAGGACAGGCGCGCGTGCGACATAAAGAATTCGGCGCCAAAGGGGTAGAGGCCCGGATCGGCCACTCTCTTGATGGCGGGCACATAAATCGCGGCGTCATCCGCGCCCAGGTGATAACCGTGGACGAGCACGGCCAGCGCCGCCACGAGCGCCAGCCCGAGAACGGGGACATGGGGTGCGCTGCTGTTGGCGGGCGCCGGCTCCAGCGCGGCGAGGACCTTCGACTTATAAGATGACATCGAAATCGGCCGTGAAGCGCCGCCCTCTCTGGCCGAAGAAGAGACCATAGGCCGGGTCGGCGATGTTGTTGTGAAAGGCCTCCGGGTTGAAGTGATTGGTAAGGTTGTAACCGCTCACCGACAACCGGACCGTGTATTTCGGACTGACTTTGAAATCCTTGGAAAACCGGGAATCGACCGAAAGGAAACCGGGGAATCGGCTGGCATTCGGAATCCCCACATAATTCTGGGTCGCGTCAGTTATGCTCGATGGGAATCCGCTGCGGAACTCGAATAGCGGAGCAACCTGGAAACCCCATGGAAGTTGCAGCAGGCCCCAAGCCAGGAAGCGGTTCGGCAGATCGGCCGGCAGATTGCCGAATTGATTGGCGCGGATAATGGGAACGGGGAAACTGCCCAGATAGCTGGCGAAATCGTTCAAGTCGCCCCTGGCCCTGGCCCGCACATACGAGAAGAACAACTGGCGCCGGTCGTTCAGCCGCACTCGCGCGGTGACTTCGAATTGCCGATACCGCGATTGCCCGCCGCCGGAAAGCAGGTTGGCGCCGATGTTGGTCCCCGGATCGGGCGCCACCCGATTCAGTATGACCAGGCCGGCGGATTGGTTCTGCATGTAGCCAACCCGAAGCCTCAGGTGCTGCGAGAGCGGCTGCTCCACCTGCACGCTTCCGGTGGCGCTCCGCGGCGAGAAATTGCCGGCCACCGGCTCCTGAAAAACTAACGGGAACGCGGCGCCCGCCTCACCCAGGCCATTTTGATAGAGGAACGGCCCGGCCGAAACTTGACCGGCGTTGAACAGGGTGACCACTTGGTTCGGATAATGGCTGAACGAGTAAACGCTCAGCGGGACGCGATCGTAAAACAATCCGAATCCCGCGCGGATGACGGTGCCCGTGTTGCGGAACGGGCTCCACGCAATGCCCGCCCGCGGCGCCACGCGAAAACTCTCGGACAACTCCTGCGACTCCGCGCGAATCCCCAGATCCACGGCCAGGCTCGGCGAAACGATCCAGTGATCCTGCCCGAAGAATGCGTACTCGGTGTCCCACATTCGAAACGGCTGCCCCGGGGTAAAGGCGATTCTTTCGAGTAACTGGTTGGTGGAACTAACTATGTCGATGGGGTGGTTACTCACCTGGCCGTTGTCGGTGCTCTCGGCCATATAAGCGCCGGCCTTGAGGTCGTGCGTTCCGAGCCAGTTCAGGGCGGCAAAGGAGAAGACCGGCGTCCAACCGATCCGCGAAGCGTTACGGGACTGCTGCGCGAAGTAGCTTCCGGTGTTGCCTCCGGGCGCAACGGTCAGGTCCTGGGTACCTTGTCCCCAAACACGGGCGTCGAAACGCGTCACGGACAACGTGTTCTCAAGCAAACCTCCCCCGATGCTGAGCCGGTCAGCCAGAGTCGCGGTGTAGTTATGCGTGCTGGCATCGGGCGTTGTGGGCTGCGGATTGAAGTAGTTCATGTTGACGAAATCCAGCCGCTGGGGGGCGATGTGCACAGTGGCGGTCACCAACTGTTTGCCTGACGCGATCCAGTCGAGCTGGGCAAAGGAGTTCACGCCCTCTCGCTTTTTTTGATTGTTGGGGAAAGGCAACTCGTAAACATCGGTCTTGCGAATTTCGTATTCGAACCCTTCGGAGAAGTAAAGTTTCCCTGGAATCAGCGGGCCTTCGGCATTGAGGCGCGGCGTGGCGTCGCGCAGGCCCCGTAACTGGTAACTGCGAATGTAGAAATCCGGGAAAGGGTCGTTCAATTCCCATTTCCATTTATCGCCCCCGCGCCGCGTTTCCACCGAGACCAGACCTGCCGTGAACCTGCCGTATTCCGCCAGAAAGGGCGCCTGATAGACGTTCAGGGTCTCAACGCTGTCGATGGGTACGGTCAATCCGAACTGTCCGGTGGCGGGGTCCGTCACATCGGCTGAGTTCACGATCAAAGCGCTCCGATGCTCGCCGGCCGCGGAAATCATCACCCCTCCTCCCGGCGAGCGGACCACACCCGGAACCAGCGGCAAAGCGTCGGCCACCGTGGCCGGCCTGCCGGGAAGTTCCTTAACGCTTTGCGCGGGCAATTCGTTGGAGGGTGAGGAACCCTGCGCCACGGGAGCCACCGTTCCCTTGACCTCGATGCTCTCTTGCCGCGCCAGGGTGGGAACCAGAGTCAGCTCGACCTCCACAGAGCCCCCTTGAGACAAGTTGAGATCCGCCTTTTGCGCCGGTTCAAACCCATCCTTAATGGCCGTGATGTCGTAAAGCGCGGGTTTCAGCTCCGTGAATCCGGCGTGCCCTTTCCGGTCAGTTTCGGCGGAAGAAACTACACTCTGGCCGGTTTTGATCTGGACGCGAACATGGGCGACAGGCTGGTTCGACGCATCGACCACCAATACATCGATGCCCGGTCCGGCGGAGGACGCGCCCGCCAACGCGGCAACGTGCCATAACAGGAGCGCCACTGGAGCGGCGCGCAGCCCACCAGACAATCCCGCCCAACTGCGGGGAGGCCACTGTCGGCGACCGCTATCCATATGACTTAGTTGCCCTCCTGGTCCGCAACCGAGGCCCATTCGCGGACTTTATGGACTAATTATTGCAGATTTGTGCGGAACTGTCGATTGATGTGGCGCAAACATAGGTGACGCACGCGCAGGGCTAGCGGTTGCCATTCCCTCTACACTGGACCTATGAGCACCGAACTCACTCGAAAGAACCTGCCGGCGCGGCGGGGCCTATTCCACCGCAACACCATGGCGTTCCCACGCGAGCTGCGCCAGGCGATTCCGGATCTGCACGCCGGCCGCGTTCTGGAACTCGATTCCATCAACGGACGGGCGCCGGACTTCTCCCTGTTCGGCCCACCCGTCGAATTGAAGCTGGTGGTGAAGGAAACGGGCAAGCTCAAGGGCGAGTTCGTGGTGGTGATGGGCCTTCAAATCGACGCGGCGCGCAAGCTGGCTGCCACGCTCACCGAGTTGGCGGATCAGGCGGAACAGGCCGCGACTGCCCGCGGCCCGGCGGCGTAATCAGCCCACGGCTACTTCCCCGGCTTCCAGTCCGGCAGACGGCCAGGCGTGTAGGGCGCGCCGGCGGCGTCGAGCTGCTTCTCGATCGCCTTCAGATCGGTCTCGATCAGCTTGCGCAGCCTGGGCACCTCGACCGCCAGTTCGTCGGAGGCAATCTGGTATTGCTCGAGGGCCGTCTTGGTGGGGCGGCCGGTGGTCCCGCGCGTGGGGGACGCGGCTGCCTGCACATGCTCGGAAATCGAGGCCGGCGTCCCTTCGTTGTGCGAGCGCCAGACGCGGTCGCCGTTCAGGGCCAGTTCGATTTCGTGGAGGGACTTCTCGAGGCGCAGCGCTTCTTCCCCGATCTTGAGCGGGAGAGAAGGCGTGGCGTCGATGGCGCGCCGGATGGCGCTGAGGCGCGCACCGGCCTCGGCGGCAGACTGGGTAGACGCGGTCAGGGCCTTCTGCAACTTGGCCAGCTTGTCCTGAAAATCGGCCATGGCCTGGCGGTCCGCCATGGTGGCGGGGCCTTCGGCCAGCACCTCGAAAGTCTGCGAACCGGGGAGCGGCGTGACTACGCCGTCAACGCGCTTGGCCAGCGCGACGGTGTACTTGCCCGGCAGAACCAGCGGGGACAAACCGCCGCCGCGGCCGCCGCCGAGCGCTGGCATCGTTTCCTCGTCGATGATGATGCCGCCGGCGGCACCGGGCCCAGAGGGCACGCCGCCACCACGGCCACCACGTCCGCCTTCACCGCCGGCCGTGGGAAGCGCGGGGGCCAGCGTGTTGCTCTGGCCGCGCAGGTCCCAAGTCACACGGTGGATGCCGCGAGTCGCCGGCGCATCCAGGCGGCGCACCACCTTGCCGGAAGCGTCGGCGATGTCGACCAGAATCGCGGGCGCCTCTTCCTCGGCTTCCGCGCGCAACTCCTCCGGCGTCGGGTAGCCCGGCGTCTCACCCTTCTGAATCGCCGCGCGCTCGATCCTCTGGCGCTCCTGCCGCCTGGTGCTAATGGCGTCCTTGAGGTTGAAGGTGATGGCCGCGCCAACCGGCGGGTTGGGCGCCGTGAAATACGCCGTGCCCAAGTCGCCGCCAGGGTTAGACGGGATGTAGGAAAGCGCATTCTTCACGGGAAATATCGCGCTATCCTTCTGGAGCATCTCGGCCGTGGCCAGCCGCAGCGGGCTGTAATCGTCCAAAATGTAAATGCCGCGGCCGAAGGTTCCGATCGCCAGGTCGTCGGTCTGCTTCTGAATCGCCAGGTCGCGCACCAGGATGGTGGGCAGCCCGCCATTGAACTTGACCCACTTCTCCCCGCCCATCTGGGTGAAGTAAAGCCCGAACTCGGTGCCGGCGAACAGCAGCCTCGGATTAACATGATCCTCGGCGATGGCGTACACACCGCCGGTCTCGGGCAGATTGCCGGAGATATCGACCCAGGTCTTACCCTTGTCCGCGCTCTTGAGCAGGTAGGGCTTGAAATCGCCGTTCTGGTGATTCTCATAGGCCGCGTAAGCCGTGCCGGCGTCATGCTGCGAAGCCAGGATGCGCTGCACGTAGGCGTCCTCCGGCGCGCCGGCCGGTTTCTCGACCTTGCGCCAGGTCTTGCCGCCGTCCTCGGTCACCTGCACCAGTCCGTCGTCGGTGCCCACGTAGATCAGGCCCTCCTGCCTGGGCGATTCGGCGATGGCCGAAATGTTGTCATAGAGCGCGGTCGAGACGTTCTTCTGAATGGCGTCTACGGGCCAGATTTTTCCCATCAGGGGCAGCTTGTTGCGATCGAGCTGGCGCGTGAGATCGGGGCTCACGGCCCGCCAGGTGTCGCCGCGGTCGTCGCTGCGGTACAGCTTCTGCGCGCCGAAGTAGAGCCGCGTGTTGGAATGCGGGCTGACGATGAGCGGGGCATCCCAGTTCCAGCGCATGGCCGGGTCGCCTTTGGCCGGCTGCGGCTGGATGGAGACGCGCTCACCGGTGCGCCTGTCGAAGCGCACCATCGTGCCGTTCTGCATGTTGGCGTAGATCGTGTTGGGGTCTTTCGGGTCGACGCGCGAGTAGAATCCGTCGCCGCCGTTGGTGACGAAGCAATCGGCGTTGGTGAGCGAGACGTTTTTCGTCCTGGCGTTGCAGCCGATGCTGTTGTTGTCCTGCGTACCGCCATAGACCTGGTAGAACGGCGCATTCTCGGAGACCGTAACATCGTAGAACTGTCCGGTCGGAAGGTTAGCCTTGAACACCCAGGTGGCCGCGCGGTCGAAGCTCTCATAAAGACCGCCATCGCAGCCCACCAGGTAGTGGTCATCGTTCTTCGGATCGACCCAGATATCGTGGTTATCCACGTGCTTGTTGCGGGTGGGCAGCGTCGCCAGCGTCCGGCCGCCGTCGTCCGACACCATGATGTTGACGTTCATGATGTAGACACGGTCGGGATTGGCGGGGTCCACCTGCACCTTCGAGTAATACTGCCCCTGCTGGTCGTAGCTGTTGCGCTTGTCCCACGTGACGCCGTTATCGCTCGAGTGGTAGAGGCCTCCGCGGCCCTCCGGCCCTTCCACTTGCGCATAGACGATGCTGGGGTTCGACGGCGCGTAGTTGAGGCCGATGCGGCCCAACTCGCCATTGGGGAAGCCGCCGCGCACCTGGGCCCACGTCTTGCCGGCGTCGATGGAGCGCCACAGCGCGCTCTCCGGCCCGCCGTGAATGATCCCGAAATAGCGGCGCTGGCGCTGGTGCGTGGAGGCCAGCAGGATGTCGGGATTGCGCGGGTCCATGATCACATCGGCCACGCCGGTGTACTCGCCCACTTTGATCAGGCTCGCCGACCAGGTCTTGCCGCCATCGGTGGTTTTGTAGAGGCCGCGCTCGCCACCGCCCTTCCACAGCGGACCGGGCGCGGCCACGTAGACCACGTCGGAATCGCGCGGGTCGATGGCGATACGGGCGATATGTTCGGTCTTGCGCAGGCCCACGTTCCGCCAGGTCCGGCCGGCGTCTTCACTCTTGTATACGCCGTCGCCATAAGAGACGCTGCGCTGGTTGTTATTCTCCCCGGTGCCAACCCAGACGATGGAAGGGTTCTTGGGATCGATGGCGACGTAGCCGATCGAGTAAGATCCCTGGTTGTCGAATACCGGAGTCCAGGTGGTGCCGTTGTTGTAAGTCAGAAAGATATTGCCCGAAGCCACGGCCACCAGGTAGTGGTCCGAGCTTTCGGGAAACATGGCGATCTGCGCCACGCGGCCGGAGATGAACGCCGGGCCGATGTTGCGCGCCCGCAGGCTGGCGAAGGTCACGGCGTTGATGGGCTCCTGGGAGCCCGCGCCGGGCTGCGCCGGCCCTTCCTCCTGCGCGAAGGCGGCAAGGGAAAGACACCATAGGAGCGGGAGTAGCCTCATGGATGGTGAGTATATCGCACGGCGGGGTGGAGGCGGGGGCGGCGGTGTATGATGGGTAAGTTTATGGACAGACGAACCTGGTTCCAGTTGATTGGCATCCTCTCCGCCGCGCGGACGGGGTTTTCGCAACCACCACAACCGCAGCAGCCGCAAGCGCCCATGCGCGTCTCGAAGGACCAGGTGGTGGCGGCGCTGAAGCTGCTCGGCCTCGAATTCCAGGATGCCGAGCTCGACATGATGCTGCCGGGTGTGAACCGGGCGCTGGCCGGCTATGAGGCGCTGCGCAAGGTTGACGTGCCGCTCGACACGGAGCCGGCCTTCACGTTCCATCCGGGGCTGCCCGGCCGCGTGCCCGGAAAGGGACCGGCGCGGTTCGAAACCACCATCGCCAAGGCGGCGGGCAAGGCCCCGGCCAACCTGGACGACCTGGCTTTTTTGCGGGTGACCGAACTGGCGCCGTTGGTGCGCGCGCGGGCTGTATCCTCGACCGACCTGACCAAGATGTACCTGGCCCGAATGAAAAAGTACTCGGAGAAGCTGCTTTGCCTGATCACGCTGACTGAGGAGCTGGCGCTCGAGCAGGCCGCCGCGGCCGACCGGGAAATCCGGCAGGGCCATTACCGCGGACCGCTGCACGGAATTCCGTTTGGGGTGAAAGACCTGTTCGACACCAAGGGCATCCTCACCACCTGGGGCGCCGAACCGTTCCAGAAGCGCGTTCCGGACGGCGATGCGACGGTGATCGAGCGGCTGCGCAACGCGGGCGCGGTGCTCATGGCCAAGCTGTCGATGGGCGCGCTGGCGCAGGGCGGGCTGTGGTTCAAGGGAATGACGAAGACGCCGTGGAACACGGAGCGCACCTCGAGCGGCTCCTCGGCGGGCCCGGCTTCGGCGACGGCGGCAGGGCTGGTAGGCTTCTCGCTGGGGACCGAAACACTGGGCTCCATCGTCTCGCCCTGCATCCAGTGCGGGACGGTGGGACTACGGCCGACCTACGGGCGCGTCAGCCGTTATGGCGCCATGGCGCTGAGTTGGACCATGGACAAGATCGGGCCGATCTGCCGCGGCGTGGAAGATTGCGCCCTGGTGCTCAACGCCATCCACGGTCCGGACGGGCACGACCGCGGCGTCGCCGGCGATCCGTTCCACTGGGAGCCGCGCAAGCCGCTCAAGAGCCTGCGTGTGGGGGTCTTCGAGAAGGCCTTCGACAGGTTCACCGGCGATCAGAAGAAGGTCTACGACCAGGCGCTCGAGGACTTGAAGAAGGCCGGCGTCTCGATGACTCCCATGGACTACACCGAGGACGGAGGGTCGATCCGCTTCCTGCTGGAAGCCGAGGCGGCTGCCGCCTTCGACGACATCACGCGCGATGGACGCGTCCGCGAACTTCGCGGGCAGGCTGCCGGCGACTGGCCCAACAGCTTCCGCACGTCGCGCCTCATCCCGGCGGTGGAGTACATCCGGGCTCAGCGGGCGCGCACCCTGCTGGTCGAAAAATTCGAGAAGTTCATCGCGGATTGGGATGCGATCGTCATTCCTCCCACGCAACTGCTGACCACCACGAACCTGACCGGCAACCCGCAAGTGGTGATGAAGTGCGGATTCGTGGACAATTTTCCGCGGTCCATTAGTTTCCTTGGAAAGATCTACGACGAGGGTTCGCCGTTGCGCGTGGCTCTGGCGTATGAAC
Organism: Bryobacterales bacterium; assembly: GCA_003170915.1. Taxonomy (GTDB): domain Bacteria; phylum Acidobacteriota; class Terriglobia; order Bryobacterales; family Bryobacteraceae; genus Fen-178. Next base: position 26,354 of record PMYB01000187.1, read on the forward strand.
AGGCCACCGAGTGGCACAAGAAGAACCCGGCGCTCGACCAGATTATTTGATATCCTCAACAACTACGCCTATGTCACGAAAAACCATCCTCATTGTTGTGCTTCTTCTGCTCGTTCCACTGCTTGTCATAGCGCAGGAGCGGGTGGACTTGAATGTGATCCACAAGATCAAGGTCGCCGAACTCGGCGGCGGTGGCGGCTTCGGCGGCGGATTCGGCGGGGGTAGTGGCCGCGGCGCTTCCAGGGTCATGGACATCATGTACAACCTGACCGACCGCTATGGACCGCGCCTGACGAATTCCCCGCAATTCCGCGCCGCAGGCCTTTGGGCCGCCGGGCAGCTCAAGGAGTGGGGCCTCAGCAACGTCCAGTTGGAGAAGTGGTCCTCGGATATGCCGGGGTGGCAGTGCACCTACTTCGCCGGAAGCATGGTCGAGCCTACGTATCAGGCGTTGATCGGCGTACCGGTGGCCTGGACCGGCGGGACGAATGGCGCGGTGACGGGCGAAGCCATACTGGCCCAGATCCAGACCCAGGCGGACATGGACAAATTCCATGGAAAGTTGAACGGTAAGATTGTCCTGACGTCTCCGGTGCTCGAGATTCCCTTTCCCACTACCCCATTAGCTCACCGGTACACGGATGCCGAGCTGGCGGAGCTGGTGCCGGAAATCATTCCGACCGGCGGCGGGCGCGGCGGCCGCGGCGGGCTCGCGGCCGGCCAGCCGCAGATGACCATGGAAGAGCGGCAGGCTTTCCAGGGCCGTATGCGCACCTATATGAAGGATGAGGGGGTGCTGTTGACCCTGACGGCCACGGCCAGGGGCGAGAGCGGCACGCTGTTCGGCGGCGGCGCACAGACCTCGACCCGCAACCCCAATGGGACCAGCACGCGCGTCCCTCTGGAGACTCTCGCATCCAGCCAGCCCCAGGTATCCCTCACGGCGGAGCACTATAACCGCATCGCGCGGCTCCTGGAACATAATGTCCCGGTGAAGCTCCAGCTCGAGGTCAAAACGCAGTTCGACCCCAACACCGATTCCTTCAACGTGATCGCGGAAATCCCCGGCAACGCCAAGAAGGACGAGCTGGTGATGGTCGGCGGGCACTTCGATTCCTGGCACTACGGCACGGGCGCCACCGACAACGGGGCCGGCAGCGCGGTTTCCATGGAGGTGATGCGCATCCTCAAGAGCCTCAATCTCAAGATGGACCGCACCGTCCGCATGGCCCTTTGGAGCGGTGAAGAGCAGGGGCTCCTAGGTTCGCGCGCTTATGTGAAGGAACACTTCGCCGATCCCGCTGTGATGAAGACCACCGCCGAGCACGATCGCTTGTCCGGCTATTTCAACATCGACAACGGCACCGGGCGCATCCGCGGCGTCTACCTGCAAGGCAACGAGATGATGCGGCCCATCTTCGAAGCCTGGTTTGCGGCGCTCAAGGACATGACCGAGGGCGTCGTCACGATTCGCAACACCGGCGGCACNNGACCACCAGTCGTTCGACGCCGTGGGGTTGCCGGGCTTCCAGTTCATCCAGGACCCCATGGACTACGAGACCCGCTCCCACCACTCGAACATGGATGTGTACGACCGCATCCAGCAGGCCGACCTGGAGCAGATGGCGGTCATCGAGGCGGCCTTCGTATATAACGCGGCCACGCGCCCCGACAAGCTCCCGCGCAAGGAACTGCCCGCGCCCCAGCCGGCCGGCGGCCGCGGCGGGCGCGGCGGTGGCAATTGAACTGCGCAACCGCTCTCTTACGTTCGCGGCTCGGAATGAGGCGTACTGAGCCGCGAACGTTAGAGAGCGGTTGCTGGAGGTGTCTCACATGACTCAAGTCAGGCTCGTTTCGAGGGCCTGCGTCCTTCTGGCGGTGGCTCTCATCGGCGCGCAGGCGCAGAACCAGATCACATCTCCCGAGAAATTCTTCGGATTCCAGCTCGGCAGCGACCGCAAGATGGCCCGCTGGGACAAGATGATCGAGTACTACAACCTCTTGAAGAAGGAAAGCGGCGGCCGGCTCAAGGTGGTCAACATGGGGCCGACCACCATGGGCAATCCCTTCCTCGAAGTGTTCATCACCTCCGCCGGCAATATGGCCAGGCTGGAGCAGCTCCGGCAGGTGAACGCCAGAATTAGCGACCCGCGGGGCCTGGCCGAGCAGGAGGTCCGCAAACTGGTTGCGGAGGGCAAGGCGGTGGTCTGCCAGTCCATGAGCCTTCACGCCACCGAGATCGGCGGCACCCAGATGGCGCCCGAACTGGCCTATGACCTGCTCTCGCGGAAGGATGAGGAGACCGAGCGGATTCTCGACAACGTCATCTTCATCATGGTGCCGTCCTTCAACCCGGATGGCGAAATCATGGTGGCCGATTGGTACGCCAAAACGCTGGGCACGGAGTACGAGGGATCGAATCCGCCCTGGCTGTACCACAAGTACGCCGGCCACGACAACAATCGCGACGCCTTTCAGACCAACATGGTGGAATCGCAATACATGGCCAAGATCCTGTTCACGGATTGGAAGCCGGAGGCCTACGTCGACCACCATCACATGGGCAGCAACGGCGCCCGCATTTTCCTGCCGCCGTACGCCGAGCCCATTCGTCCCTACGCCGATCCCCTGGTGTGGCGCGAGCTGAGCTGGTACGGCGCCCACATGGCCTACAAGGAAGAGGAGGCGGGATTGTCGGGCGCCCTCAACGACGCCGAGTATTCCGGCTGGGGGCATTTCGGATTCCACTGGATCACGCCCTTCCACAACATCGCCGGGATGCTCACCGAATCCGCCAGCGCCAAGTTGGCGACGCCGCTTTACGTTCATCCCGATCAGCTCCGCGGCGGAGCGCGCAACTTGCCCACCTACGAGGCCGAGACCATCTTCCCCAACCCGTGGCCTGGTGGCTGGTGGAAGCTTCGGGACATCGTCGAACGCCAGAAAGTTTCCGCGTGGGCGACCCTCGACCTGGCCGCGCGCAACCGCGAGACCGTGCTCTGGAACGCCTACCTGAAGGGCAAGCGGCAGACCGAACGGGGCGCGCAGGGCAAGCCGGCGGAGTACGTAATTTCGGCCATCCAGCACGACCCGTTGACCTCCGTAAAGCTGGTCAATAAGCTGCTGGTGCAGGGCATCGAGATCCAGCAAGCGCCCCGAGGTTTGACCACCGAAGACGGCATGACGTACCCGGCGGGATCTTTTGTCGTCTCGCTGGCCCAGCCCAAGATGGGGTTGATCCGGTATCTGCTGGGCCGCACTTTTTTCCCCGACAATGAGTGGACGCGCAACCGGGACGGCACGCCCATCCACCCCTACGACATGGCCACCGACACCATGTTCGAGTTCATGGGTGTGCGCGTCGACCCGGTCGACCAGCCCGTCGCGGGCGACCTCCAGAAGCTCACCGGCCCCGTGCCCTCCGTCGGAAAAGTGGCTCAAAATGGGATCGGCTACGCATTCGAAGGACGGCTGAACGACAGCTTCAAGGCGCTGAACCTGCTGTTCGACAAGGGCGTCGCCGTGCGCCGCATCGACAAGGCCGGGCAAGGTCTGCGGCCCGGCGATTTCGTGGTCGCCCCAGGATCGGAGACGGTCCTCGCGGGTGTCGCCAAGGAAACCGGCGTGGATTTCAGGGCGCTGAGAGCCCCGGTCGCCACGGGCGCTCACGACATGAAGCGCCAGAGCGTCGCCATGTATCAGCGTTACGGCGGCGGCAACATCGACGAGGGCTGGACCCGCTGGCTGATCGAGCAGTTTGGCTTCCCCTACACCAGCCTGATGGACGCCGAGATCAAGAAGGGCAGCCTCAACCAGAAGTACGACGTCATCATCCTGCCCGACGATTCGACGGCCACCATCACCGGTGAACCCGCCGCTGCCGGAGCGGCCGGGAGAGGCGGCAGAGGCGGCGCAGGCGCNNGCGCGGGCGCGCCCGCCGATGCGTCCGGCGAAGGGCGCGGCGGCGGCCGCGGCCCCACGCCTCCCGAATACCGCACCGGAATTGGCGCGGAGGGGGTGGCTGCGCTGAGAGACTTCGTGCAGAAGGGTGGAACGCTGGTGACGCTCAATGGCGCGGCGAGTTTCGCCATGGAGCGGCTCGCAGTGGGCGTCCGCAACGTGGTGGCGGGCAAGAC
>PMYB01000017.1 GCA_003170915.1 Bryobacterales bacterium
GAAGTGCGAAAGTCAGGTTAGTGGACCTAAAGCGAGTGCCCGAGGATCCATGCATTGTCCCAGGCGCGACCATCGTTGAGGTTGGGCTAGAGAAACAGCCCGGGGCTGACGCGAAAGAGTTGGCCGAGTTTTCGCGCTTGCGGCGCGCTGATGCTTCGCTTCCCCCTCAGAGCCTCATGCACATGGCTGCGCTGTCCGAAAACGGCCTGAAGGTCCGTTGCCGTTTTCCCGGAGTGCTCCAAGAGGAACTGGAGCTTTTCGGCGGGGGTGCTACTGTCAGGCGGGAGTGCGTGCCGGCGGTCGTAGTCCTCGACCAGCAGGGCCAGCAGGCGCAGAAGTTTGGTTTCCTCCGCGGAGCGGGCCCGGCCTTTGCCGACCAAGTCGCCGAATCGGCGGGCGATCTGGCGATACTGGGCTTCCGTCCGGATCGCCTGGGGCAGGGTCTCGATCAGCAATTCTTCGTAGGTGGCGGTGGGCATGGTTACAAGTCCTCCCGGTCGTATTCCCGATGGGTCAGAACGGTCTGAATCACAAGCAACTGTTCTTCGAAATCGACGCGCGCGATGAGCCGGTATTTGTTTCCACCGATGTTGAAGACCAGCGTGCCGGTGGCCGGTGCGTAATCCGTGGCCGGAAACGTCTCTTTGACTGCCGGAAAATGCGGCCAAAGCGCGGCGCTGGCGATGGTCGCAAACCGCTGCAAAGGCTTACGGGAGGCGGGGTGTTTTTTCGCGAATCCCGCGATGACGGCCTCACCAAACACCTTCACGTCCCGATGTTCCCATTTATGGGAACGTTTGTCAAGGGGATTCTGTACACGTGCTGAATCGAGGTTCCTGGCGCGATGGCGGGTTGGCGGTACTAATCCGGCCAGACTTCCTCGAACGCCGTATCTGGACCGTGAGCGGCGCAAGTACGGTTTGCGGGTCTTGCCATCTGCAACCCATAAACCCACGAAGGGCCGCAAACGCGTTTCAAGTGGGCCGCTGGCGCGGCGGACGCTGTGGGGCAGGCTCGGAAGCCTTTCGTATCTATGAGCTTTCCGGTGCGTGTGGCATCTTCACGAGCGGCTGGACTGCCCGTGGAACGTGATTGCGTTCCCGAGGTGTTTTGCTCGGCGCATCCGACCAAATACGTGCCTCGTGGGGCTGAGCCGTTCTGCGGCGGGCTCAATACCCACTCACCCGACCGAGCATTGCGCTAAAATGCAGGCCGAAGGGAAACCGCAATGGAGATACCGAGCTATCTTGAGACCCAAATCCGTGAGGGCAAGGTCGTCCTATTCTTGGGTGCTGGTGCATCACGGGAGGCGCGAGATGCCGCGGGACTGAAGGCCCCAACCGGAAGCGAACTCCGCGATCTGCTGTCGGAGAAGTTTCTGGGCGGCAAGCATAAGGACCTTTCGCTTGATCAGGTCGGTGAATACTGCATCAGTGAGTCAGATCTGGTCTCTGTTCAGGAGTATATTCGCCAACTCTTTGAGCCCTTTCTACCAACCAAAGCCCATCTGCTGCTCCCATCCTTTCGCTGGGCCGGCTTGGCTACGACAAACTACGATCGTCTGATAGAACGCGCCTACGAGCGACCGGATTCGGTTCAAAAGCCAGTGCCGTTTATTGAAAACGGCGACAGAGTAGACGATCTGATGCGGGACCCCAAAAGCGTAAAGCTCCTGAAGGTTCACGGTTGCATCACGAGAACTGCAAACGCCGACTGCCCCCTGATTCTCACACCCGATCAATACATTCAGCACCGAAGTGGCCGCAGTCGAGTCTTCGAGCAGTTAAAGGACTGGGCATACGAAAAGCCAATCGTCTTCGTGGGTCACAGGCTTCAGGACCCAGATATTCGAGCCATTCTACTAGAATTGGTCCAACTCGGCGAAAAGCGGCCGCGGTTCTATGTCGTAGCCCCTGCCGTGGACGAGATCCAACAGCGCATCTGGGAAGCGAAGAAAATCATGGCCCTTAAGGGCTCGTTCAACGACTTAATGGAAACGCTAGACGCCTTAATCGACTCCCCATTCCGGGGCGTTCTCTTACCCAGGGAGCCTGACGCCCTGCCCATCTTTGAGCGCTTTACGCTCAAAGATCCAGTGCTTAGCCCGGCGTGCACGCAGTTCCTGACGATGGACGTAGATTACGTCAAGGGCATCTCTTCAACTGAGCCCATTGAGGCGAAAGATTTCTTCAGGGGTGTGAGCAAAGGTTTCTCCGCTGTTGAACAAAACCTTGACATCAGGAGACACCTCGGCGACACCATTCTTGCGGACAATTTCTTGATCGATGAAACGTTGCACTCCGACGGGCTGGAAATGATCGTGATCAAGGCTCACGCCGGAGCCGGCAAGTCCGTCTTACTTCGTAGAATTGCATGGGATGCGACATATGACTATGACTGCATATGCCTGTTCGTCCGTCCCTACGGGGTGATCAACGCGGCCGCACTACAGGAATTAATAACCCTCTGCAATCAGAGAATCTATCTGTTCGTAGATGATGCTGCTGACCGGATTCGTGAACTTCGAGCATTAGCGCGGAGCATCGGCCCCGAGGGGAAGAAATTGACTGTCGTAATGGCTGAGCGGATTAATGAATGGAACATTTCTTGTGCTTCCCTGTCGGCGCTCTTGAGCAATTCCTATGAGTTAAAGTATCTCTCTGCCAAAGAGATAGAAGACCTCCTCGATAAGCTTGAGCATCATCGCGCCCTCGGAACCCTGGAAAGGTTCGACCGGGCCCATCGCTCATTGCAGTTGTCAGAGGTCGCCGGGCGGCAATTGCTTGTAGCGCTTCATGAGGCGACTCTTGGCGTTCCCTTTGAGGAGATCATACAGGACGAATTCACTCATATAGAACCGTATGAAGCGCGCATGATTTACCTTATGATCTGTGTGCTCAACCGGCTCAATGTTTCGGTTAGGGCAGGCTTAGTGTCCCGAATCCACGGTATCGGTTTCGACGAGTTCAAGGCGCGATTGTTCACGCCCCTTGAGCACATTGTGCAGGCTGACCAAGACCCCGTCATTCAGGATCACCTCTATCGCGCACGCCATCCACACATAGCTGAGATCGTCTTTCAGCGGATCTTGAATACGCAGGAATTGCGGTTCTCAGCATATCTGAGCTTCCTAGCAAACATGAACATAGATTACGCCGTGGACCTAAAGGCGTTTCGGCAGCTACTCCGGGCTCGGTCGCTTATGGAGCAGTTCTCCGATAGTGCTCTCATAGAACAGATCTACAAGGCGGCCCTCGATTCAGTCGGCGAAGACGCATATATATATCAACAGATGGCCATTCACGAGATGAATAGGCCGCAACCTGATCATGATAGGTGTTCAAACCTTCTTGACCGGGCGAGTCAACTTGCCCCGCAGGACTTATCGATAAGACATTCCATTGCCGAGCATAGGCTTAGGTGCGTTGAGAATGCAAGGACCCCTCTAGAACAGCAAGCCCTTCTAAGACAGGCTTCCGAGATCGCAAGCTCGCTGCGCTTTGCTGAAGATTCATACTCATACCACACGATGGTCAAGATTGGCTTAAAGAAGTTGCAGTTGCTCATTCAATCACAAGACGAAATTACTCTCCCCGCGCTCGAAACAACGGTTAAGGAGGTAGAGCGAAGCCTCTCCGACGGGTTGCAACAGTTCCCAGGCGATCCGTACCTCTTGGATTCCGAGTCCCGGTTGGCCGAATTCTTAGCGGATTCAAAGAGAGTGCTGGAGGCGCTGAGAAAGGCATTCGAGGCGAACACGAAGAGTACGTTTATTGCGATACGACTAGCGCAATGTTACAGGAGACGTGGGGATTTAGCAGCGGCAAAGGCGGTGATAAAGCAGGCGCTCGGTGGCAATGCCGGCGACAAGAGGCTCAACTATATCTATTCGAAGCTGCTTCTTGAGACTGGAGGCAGCACTGAGGAGTTAGTCTATCATCTGCGCCGCTCGTTCGTTTTAGGGGACAACAACCACGACGCGCAACTGCTCTACGGCAGGCAGTTGTTCATTAACGGGTTGCGTGCGGAAAGTAGGCAGTTGTTCGGGGAACTTGGGAAGGTCCGCATTTCCGCCGAGGTCAGAGATCGTATTCTGTATCCCCTAGATCAGACGTTTCACGGACAGGTCGCAAAGATTGAGGCAGTGTACTGCTTCATCGCGCGGGATGGAATTAACGACTGGATTTTTGCCACGCGGTCCGCCGTGGGAGAGGCGGTGTGGAAAGCGTTATGTATTGGATTTAGATTGTCGTTCAAGATCGGCTTTACATTCAAGGGGACACAGGCGTTCGATATTCTTGCAGAGGCTGATGGGGCGGCTTCGTAGTGGTTTTGGTCCGCAATATGGACGGTTAAGCACCAGTGCCGGGGTGGCAAAATGCGTGGATGTGGTCTCTCATGGATGGTCGCTAGTGTGCAGGAAATGAATCCGCGCAAAAGCGCCCCACATGGCCGTGGCGAGCCGGAGATGTGGACGCTGCCGGATTAGTCCTTCCAAGTCCCGTTCTGGGCGCCGCCGCCGCAGTGTTGAGATTCTCGACAGCCGCACTCATCGAATGCGCATCTTGGCTCGCGTCGATTGAGGGTATTGTACGAGTGACCGACAATCCGACCGAAAACTCCACCACGGGCACAGGCGGCACTGCCTCGATTGCACGTTGTCGATGCTGCGCTGGCCCGTTCGTCCTGTACGCCCAGCGGTATTAAGGAGAGTGTGACGGACAACGTGGTCTTACGCGTGCTTCAGAACCCAAGCATGAGGTGTCCAATGCGAAAGCTTTATACCATCTGTTTGACGTTCGCGCTGCTTTGTACTGTCGCGTATGCTGCCAAGAAGTACCCAATGACTGCAGCGTCTGTCGTTCCTAGCGCTCGGGCCGAGGTTGAGATCAGCAAGGACCAGAACGGCAACACGAAACTGAACATGACTGTTCAGCATCTCGCCAATCTTGAAAACCTGACGCCGCGCGCGTCCGCTTATGTTGTTTGGTTGCAGGAACGGGGCGGAAACGCCGAGAATCAGGGTCAACTGAAAATGGATCGGAACCTGAAGGCGACCTTCAAAACCGTCACTCCGTTCAAGAGTTTCGATGTGTTTGTTACCGCCGAGCAGGATTCTAGAGTAAAAGGTCCAAGCGGACCGGAAGTTCTGAAGGCGACTATTCAACCGTAAGGGATGCAACCGCTGACAGCAAACCGAGGCACCCGCGCGTAGGTGCAGGTTTTGTCGTCTATGAGGCAAGAATTGCTGTCAATTGGTATACCCTCGCGTTTCGCGCCACATGGGGTCCCGCAGCTCGCTCGCCCGGTTCGGCAGATTGGGGAGTGGAACACAGGTCGCCACAGCGTAAGCAGGTGCCACCGTGGTGGTGGTTCCGTCTCATCCTGAACGGGATGGTCTTTGTCTCGGGCGTCGGCGATCCACCGCGGTTCAGTCGGAATCAGGGGCGCTGTGCGCCTCGCCCAAGTTACCAGAACCGCTGGGCGCTCCGATCTCGTAGGGGCTCTGCGCGACGTGGGGAACGAGTGACGCGCCACTCGGAAATTGCTCAGGTTCGCCAAACGCCCCCCAAGTCCCGTTGGGGGAAGTCTGGCCGGATTAGGACCCTCAGACGCCCTTGGGCCCCCGAATTTGACCGCGGCCGCGATGCCGTCGCCGCCGGTCTGGTTTAAGATGGTCGCAAATGGCTCAAAAGATCAGCACCGCCAGCCGGCATGGCAATCCGCCTGTGGTCCTCCCGGGGTTGGGGGTGGCCGTCGGATTTCGACCTGAGTATCTGGATTTCGAGCGCGGGATTCACGTGGGGAATCTCGAAGAGAATGAACGCATCACGCGCATCCTGAAACTGGCGCTGGAGGCCCGGTACGGGCAGCCGTTCGTCACCGAACGCTGGGGGCGGGGCGTCTATTGGCAGTGGATCGGGTACTTGCCGCGGGCCAATCGCACGGCCAAGCCCGTCTCCTCCGATGTGAGCTTCGGGTGCTCGAAGTTCTTCCTCACGGTGGATACCGGCGAGGGGCTTTTCAAGTGCGGGTTGCAGGTGGAACGCGGGTACGTGAAAGCTCCACCCGAGTCGCGCTACTGCCAGTTGCGCCCGGATTGGGATTGGCATCGGCTGATCAAGGCGCTCAAGCCCGCCAGCGCCCTGGAACGGGAGTTGGAACGGTTGGTGCTGCACGAAGGGTTCATGCTGCATGCGGGCGGTTGGGAGGAGCAACCTGTGTACTTCGCGCGCGCCGGGTATCCGGGCGTTGGGAAGCTGCGGAAAGTGCTCGAATCCGCGCCTAAGAGCGGCTGGGCGGGGTTCCAGCTCTTCTACCCGATGCGGGAAAACGAAGTGCGCGGCTCGACGGGGCTGGACCTGGTGGAATCGATGCTGGCGGTGTTCCGCGAAGTGACGCCCGCGATGAACCTTTGCATGCAGATCGAACTGGCGGAGCAAAGCGCAACAACCAGCCGGCCGCCGGGTTTATAGAGATTTAAGGAGGTTTCCCGATGAAGAAGCTGCTCGTAGCTTGTTGTGCATTGATAGTGGCCTGCGCGGCGTTCCTGACCGTTGGTGCGGGCGCTCAACCGGCGTTCATGATCGCCAGTCCCCAATACGTGACGTTCGGAATGGTGGGCCTCGGCACGGGCCAGACAGCCCAGTTGAACGCCTTCGCCCTTCCTATGGGAGGCCCGATTATTGCGGGCGCATCCTGCCAGGTCACATTCGACTTCTATGACGCCTCGGGCAAGTCACTGAAGACTACCACACTCCCGGTGGCGCAGGGGGCCGCGGTCTCTTACGACCTGGCCAACAACTCGGGCGCTCGCCTCGAGATTCGCGGCACCCTGCGCACCGCTTTCGTCAACCCGTCCGCGGTCGCGACGCCGGGCACACCGGGCACACCGATTACGCCGGTCACGCCCATATCCGCGTTCTGCTCGGTGCTGCCGACGCTGGAGATATTCGATTCGTTGGGACAGACGACGGTGGTGCTGCAACAGCCAACGGCATTGCCCCTGGTGGTGCCGCTGTAGCTTAGAGCTTTCAGCGGTCAGCTTTCAGCTACACCGGCGCGGCTTACTTCGTGATTACGCCGCAAGCGATGCGGTCGCCTGCGTTGCCCGCGGGGTCCGACTTCATGTCGTCGGCCTTGGCGTGGATCACCAGCGCGGTCCCGCCATTGACAAACAGGGAATGGTCGCCGGCGCCCAGGTTTACCCTCGGGTCGGCCACGGTGACTTTCGCCGTGCCGTTGGCCTTGACGGTGAAGTTGGGCATGTCGCCGGCATGCGGTCCCTCCGGGTTATTCAGGCCATGGTGCTTCTGGTCGGGATTGAAGTGGCCGCCCGCCGAAGTGAATGCAGGGCCTTCGCACTTGGCCGCCGAGTGGATGTGTATGGCATGCTCGCCGGGCGGCAGGTTCTTGAGGTTCAGCTTGATGGTGACGCCGGATCCGCCTTTGCCGTCGGTCACTATGGCGCTTCCGACACTCTGACCTTTCGCGTCCTGTAGCGGCACGGTCACTGGCATGCTCGCGGCGTAAACAGCGGCGGCGCCCACAAGACCGGCAATGGCAACGACGATAGCCCGTTTGTTCATATTCGTTCCTCCAAGAGAATCGTCGCACAAATTCCAGTGGCCGTGCGCGCCATACTGTTTAAGGAGGAACAGCTTGAATACCCTCATTCGCAATGGCACGGTGGTGACCGCGCGCGAGACCAGGGCGGCCGACGTCCGGATTGAAGGCGGCTGCATCACAGAGGTTGGTCCCAGCCTGCCGGCGAACCCGGCGGACAACGCGATCGACGCCACCGGCATGTACGTGATGCCGGGCGGCATCGACGCCCATACGCACCTCGACATGCCCCTTGGCGACATCGTGTCCGCCGACGATTTCGAAACCGGAACCCGCGCCGCGGCGTTCGGCGGGACCACCACCATCGTCGATTTCGCCATCCAGGAGCGCGGCACAAACATGCGCGACGCGCTGGATACCTGGTGGAAGAAGGCCGAGGGGCGCGCCACCATCGACTACGGCCTGCACATGATCGTCACGGGCCTGGGCGGTTCGGGCCTCGAGGACATGGATGAGATGGTCAACGAGGGCGTGGCCAGCTTCAAGCTGTTCATGGCCTATCCCAACTCCCTGATGGTGGATGACGCCACCATTTTCAAGGCCCTTTCACAGACCGCCAAGAACGGCGCGCTGATCTCGATGCACGCCGAAAACGGCGGTGTGATCGACGTGCTGATTGAGCGCGCGCTGGCCGAGGGGAAGACCGCTCCCATTTACCACGCGCTTACGCGCCCGCCACGGGCCGAGGCCGAAGCCGTGCATCGCGCCATCGCCATCGCGGAGATCGCGGGCGCGCCGGTCTACATCGTCCACGTCACTTCGGAAGACGCGCTCGACCAGGTGCGCGAGGCCCGCGACCGCGGCGTTCCGGTTTTCGCGGAGACCTGCCCGCAGTACTTGCTGCTCTCCATCGAAGAACTCGAGCGGCCCGATTTCGAAGGCGCCAAATACGTGTTGACTCCGCCGCTGCGGCCCAAGGAGCACCAGGCGAAACTGTGGGAGGGCCTCAAGCACGACCACTTGCAAGTGGTCTCGACCGACCATTGCCCGTTCTGCTTCGCCGACCAGAAAACGCTCGGCAAGCACGATTTCACCAAGATTCCCAATGGCGGGCCGGGCATCGAGAACCGGTTGCAACTGATTTACCATTACGGCGTGAACTCGGGGAAACTCTCGCTGAACCGGTTCGTCGAGATCGTTTCCACCGCGCCCGCACGCATCTTCGGCCTGTATCCGAGGAAGGGAGAGATTGCGCCCGGGAGCGACGCCGATGTGGTGATCTGGGACCCCAATGCGGCCCACACCATCAGCGCCAGAACGCATCACATGCGCGTGGATTACTCCATGTTCGAGGGCTTCGAGGTCCGGGGCAATGCGCGGACCGTGCTGTCGCGCGGCGAAGCGATTGTGGATGGCGGCAAGTTTTTGGGGAAGGCTGGGCGCGGCCATTATCTGAAGCGCGCCGCGCGCGGCGGGGCCTGGAAATAGGAGGGAAGAATGATCGCTACCGATTCTACCGTTGAAATTCTCGGGTTCTATGTGAATGGCAAGTGGGAGCGGCCGCAGGGATGCACCCTTGGAACGGTGACGAACCCCGCCACCGGCGCCATCATCGCCGAGGCGCCCTACGCCGGGGAGGCCGATATCGACGGCGCCGTCCGCGCCGCGCACGAGGCGTTTCCGAAGTGGCGCGAGGTGCCCGTGGTGGACCGCGTGCAGCCGCTCTATGGCTACAAGGCGTTGCTCGAGAAGCACCACGCGGAACTGGCCGGCATTCTGACCCGCGAAAACGGCAAGACCGCCGAGGATGCCAGGGCCGAGGTGCGGCGCTCCATCCAGATGGTGGAAGTGGCGTGCGGCATGCCCAGCCTGATGATGGGCGATTCGCTCAATGACGTGGCGCACGGCATCGACTGCAAAACCATCCGGCAGCCCATCGGCGTGTGTGTCGGAATCACGCCGTTCAATTTCCCCGCCATGGTGCCGATGTGGATGTGGCCATTCGCCATCGCCTGTGGCAACACCTTCATACTGAAACCCTCGGAAAAGGCGCCGCTCACGGCGACCCGCGCGGTGGAGCTGCTGCATGACGCGGGCCTGCCGCCGGGAGTCCTGAACCTGGTGCATGGAGGCAAGCAGGCGGTGGACGCGCTGCTGCGGCATCCGCTGGTGAAGGCCGTTTCGTTTGTCGGCTCGACGCCGGTAGCGAAATACATTTATGCGACCGCGGCTGCCGAGGGCAAGCGCGTGCAGGCGCTGGGCGGGGCTAAGAACCACTTAGTGGTGATGCCCGACGCCGATATGCCGAAGACGGTCGAAGCTATCATCGGGTCGGCATTCGGCGCCGCCGGCGAGCGTTGTCTGGCCGGGAGCGTGCTGGTGACGGTGGGCGACGCCGCCGGCCCGCTGCTCGATCTTCTCGTCAAGCGCACTAAGGGGCTGGTGGTCGGCGACGGTTCCGAGGCGGGAGTAGAGATGGGCCCGCTGGTGACCTCGGACCACTGCCAGCGCGTGGCGGCCTACATCGAGAAAGGCGTAGCCGAAGGCGCAACCCCGCTGGTGGACGGCCGCGAACTCAAGAAGGGGGCGCCCTCCGGGCCCGGCGGGTTCTTTCTCGGCCCCACGATTTTCGACCACGTGACCCCCGAGATGACCATCGCGCGCGAGGAAATTTTCGGCCCGGTGCTTTGCGTGACGCGGGTCGAGACGCTCGATGAAGCTATCCAGTTGGTGAACCGCTCGCCATTCGGCAACGCCACCGCGATTTTCACCGCCAGCGGCAAAGCCGCGCGCGAGTATTCCTCGCGGATCGAAGTGGGGATGGTGGGGATCAACGTGGGCGTGGCCGCGCCCATGGCGTTCTTCCCGTTCGCCGGCTGGAAAAACTCTTTCTTCGGCGACCTGCACGCCCACGGCAAGGACGCGGTGGCCTTCTATACCGAGCAGAAGGTGATCATGAGCCGGTGGTTCTGACTAGCCATCGAACCTAACTAATTGATTCTGCTAGACTTTTGGCTGTTAGTAACTTAAGGTTACGCCCGCTTTGAAACCAAATACAACCTAGCTTGCACCGGCATCTTCTTGAATCATAGTAGCGGAGGATGCCTGCGCGTCCGGCGCGCGGCCCGGCCATTCGATGGAACGGGAAGAGGTGTGCGTAGCGACTCCGGCGATGCCACAATCCAAAATTACGGCCACGGTGTTTACAGTCATTTTTGTGCTCTTCATGGTTTTTTGGCGAACATCATCCAGGCCCGGCGATTCCCGGCAACTGGACGCCGGTCGGAAAATGGCACGTCACGGACAACGGCTTTCCAGGCGGTGACACCGTCACCTTTTATGCGGTTCAGCCAGAAGAAACGGAATACCTGGCCTGGTCCCTGCACGACTTCTCCTCAAGACTGCCAATTGGTGTGACCCAGACAATATCACGTGGAAAAACCAATTAGCCACGGATGAACTCTGCGATAATGCAATGCTATGACCGTTACGGCTATTCTCCCGGTCACCGATGAAACCACATCGCTCCGGAAAACGGTCGAGATACTGCTGGCGGAGAACCGGCGGGAGATTTCGGAAATCCTGATCGTCCGGTGCCAGAGGACCACGCCAGCGGCATGGGCAGTCGCGGAAGAGCTTGGCCGCGAGCATGCGGGGTTGATTCAGGTGCGTTTGCAGCAGCGCCCGTTTCTCGGCGGCGCCATGCGCGACGCATTCGAATGGGCATCGGGGAGCCACGTACTGATGATGGCAAGCGATCTCGAGACCGATCCGGCCACGGTGAAAGAACTGATTGCCAAGGCCAAGGACGGCTACGATATTGTGACGGCGACACGGTGGAAAAGCGAGAACGGGTTCCGCGGATACAATCCGCTCAAGCGCTTTTTGAACGGAATCTTCCAAACGATCTTCCGCGTTTTGTATGGCACGACTCTCTCCGACCTGACTTACGGATTCCGGATCTTCAAGAGGGAGTGGGTGAAGACCATCGCATGGGAGGAACTGCGGCACCCCTTTCTGCTCGAGACCATGCTGAAGCCGCTGCGGCTGGGGGCGCGCGTGATCGAGATCCCGAGTACCTGGAGGGCTCGCACCGAAGGGGAATCGCACAATTCCTTTTGGGGGAACTTCGTGTATTTTCGCGTGGCTTTCAAGACGCGTTTCAGCAACAAGCGGAGATTGCTGAAGACCAACTCATGAATCCATGAAGACCACCATCGTAACGACGACCATCAACATCCCCATACTTCTGGTGAAATACGCGCAGAATGCCCAGCGCTATGGGCACAAGGACCTCGACTTCGTGGTCGCCGGCGATCGAAAGAGTCCGCCCGAGACCGCCGATTTCTGTAAGTCCGTCCCGCACTACCCGTGCGTGTATCTGGATATTCCGGCCCAGCGGGAGTACCTGAGCCGGTTTCCGGAATTGTGGTCGCACCTGCGGTTCGATTCGATCCAGAGGCGCAACATCGGCATGCTGCTGGCATATGAAAACGGAGCCGATGTCGTCATCACGATCGACGACGATAACTTCGTGATGGACCAGGACTTCGTCGGGTTGCACGGGGCGGCCGGCTCGGTGCGCGAGTTGCCCACCTACCGCTCGACTTCCGGCTGGTTTAATGTCTGTTCTTTCCTGGAAGCGGACCACGGAGTGGAGTTTTATCACCGCGGATACCCGCGGAAGATGCGCTGGAATGAAGAGGGCCACTCGGTGACTTGTTCACAGGGCGCCCGGCGGGTGGTTGCGAACGCCGGACTCTGGCTCGACAACCCGGATATCGATGCCCTGACACGCATGGAGCGCCAGTTGGCGGTCCGCGGTTTCAACCGGAAGTGGCCGGGGAGCAACATTGCGCTCTACCCGGGCACATGGTCGCCGTTCGATTCCCAGAATACGGCGTTGATGCGCGACGCCGTACCGGCGTACTTCCTCAGTCCCTACACGGGGCGCTACGACGATATTTGGGGCAGTTACATCCTGACCCGCATCGCCGAACATTTCAAAGACGTGGTGAGCTATGGCGAGCCGCTAGTCCGCCAGGAGCGCAATCCTCACGACCTGTGGAGGGACTTGGACATGGAGCGCAACGGGATGATCCTGACGGATGATTTCTGCGCGGCGCTGCGCTCCATTCCGCTCACGGGCGCGACGTATCACGCTTGTTTCGGCGAGATTGCGGCAGCGCTGCCGCCGGCCTGGGCTGAGGGACCCAAATGGACCGGCTCGCAAAAGGAATGGCGCTCGAAGCTGATTGAGGGGATGGCAATCTGGCACTCGGTTTTCGAGGAACTGGGGGTGGGTTGAGGTGAAAAGCATGGGGGAGGCCGTAATCATCGGGGCGGGGCCGGCCGGCCTTACCGCCGCTTACTGCCTGTGTGAGGCGGGGTGGAAGGCGACCGTGTTCGAAGCGGATCCGGAATACGTGGGGGGGATCTCGCGGACGGCCGTCTACAAAGGCTTCCGCTTCGATATCGGAGGCCACCGGTTTTTCTCCAAATCCGAAGAGGTGGAAGAGTTCTGGAGTAAGATGCTGGGGGACGACCTCATTCAACGCCCGCGACTCTCGCGCATCTATTACCGGGGACAGTTGTATTCCTACCCGCTGAAGCCGTTGGAAGCGCTGTGGAAACTGGGTTTGGCGGAATCCACGTTATGCGTGCTCTCGTATATAAAGGCGAGGCTGTTTCCGATTCGCAACCCCAAGTCCTTTGAAGACTGGGTCACGAACCAGTTCGGAGCGCGGCTTTTTCGAATCTTTTTCAAGACCTACACAGAAAAAGTGTGGGGCATGAGCTGCAAGGAGATTTCCGCCGATTGGGCGGCCCAGCGCATCCAGGGCCTGTCACTGGCCGCGGCGGTCAAGAATGGGCTGCTGCCCAAACGACGCGGGCCGGATAAGTCCAGGCTGGTCAAGACTCTGATCGATTCGTTCCGCTACCCGCGGCTGGGTCCTGGCATGATGTGGGAGGCTTGCGCGGCGCGAATCCGCGAGATGGGGGGCGAAGTTCTGCTGGGCCGCCGGGTGGAGGAGTGCCGCTACATCGAGGCGGCCGGCCGCTGGGAGGTCCGGGTCCGGACCGCGACCGGCGAAATGGAAGCGCGTTCGGCCGATCATGTGATCTCGACGGCGGCCATTCGAGACCTGGCCGGTATGCTCGACCCACCACTTGTGGAGCGGGCCAAGCGAGCGGCCGAAGCTCTCCGCTATCGGGACTTCCTCACGGTGGCCCTGATCGCCAAAGACCGGAAGCCTCTTCCCGACAACTGGATCTACATCCACGATCCCTCGGTCAAGGTAGGACGGGTTCAGAACTTCAAGTCCTGGTCGCCGGAACTGATCCCCGATCCCTCGCTTTGCTGCTACGGCCTGGAGTACTTTTGCTTTGAAGGGGACGGCATCTGGTCCATGCCCGACCAGGAGTTGATCGGCCTTGCCACAACAGAACTCGAGCAACTCGGCTTGATCGACCACAGGGACGTCGAGGACGGTTGCGTGGTGCGTCAATCCAAGGCGTATCCGGTTTACGACGACGACTACCGGCAGAACGTCGGTACTTTCGCCGCGGAGCTGGAGCAGCGCTATCCGGGCCTGCACCTGGCGGGGCGCAACGGCATGCACAAATACAACAACCAGGACCACGCCATGATGACCGGCATGCTCACAGCGAGGAACATCGTGGCCGGTCGTAAACTCTACGATGTTTGGAAAGTGAACCAGGACGCGCAGTATCTCGAGAGCGGCCTGCGGATGGTCCCCACCAGAGTTGGCGAGAGAAAACAAGGGCGGGCGGCTCCGCGGCAAGAATGACGTGCAGACTAATTGGTCTGCCGCCCCTTGGGCTTCTCCTCGCCGCGGCCCATCCTGTCGATCTCGTTGAAGTACACGCGGCGGCCTTCATCCATCGCCAGGTTGGATAGAATCACGGCCACTGAATCCGCCAGGCCGATCTCGAGGCCCGCCTTCGGCGGCGTCAGATCGCAGCAGCTCTGGAAGAAGCCTTCGAGTTCGATATCCACGGGGTTGTCCTGTTCCTCCTGCACCAGCACGCCCTTGGCGGTGAGCCACCGCCGCGCGAACTTGGCTTCGCGCGCCAGGAAGCTGGCATTGGGCTTGAAGTCCAGGTCGCTGGTCATGATCGGAATGGGCCCGTTGGCACCTCCCGAAGCTACCATGGTGGCGCCGGCCACGAAGGCTTCCTTCTTCTTGGCGTCCGGGTTGGTCACGGTAGTGGTTTTGGGCGGCTCGAGGTACCACCAGGCGATGGCCGTGTGCAGATCGTCGCCCACCGTAATCTCGATGGTGCCATCCGTGCCCATGATGATCTCGCCCATCTCGGGGCGCGCGCCATTGAACATCGGAAGGAACTGATTGGTGCTGATGGAAGAGTAAGTGAGCTTCTGGCCCTTGGGGTAGCGGTAGATCAACTGGATGTTGTCGTAGACGTCGCGCCCGTCCTTGAGGGTGTCCAGGCTGCCCAGGCCCATCACGAATTCCGGCGAGGAGCCGAATATCCAATCGGCCACATCCACCTGGTGCGAGGTCAGCTCAGCCGGCAGACCACCCGACATCGAGCGGTAGACCCGCCAGTTGGCGATGTTCGACTCGCCGCCCGGCTTCATGGTCCACAACGCGCTGGGCTTGTTGATCATGTTGCGATGCCACTGCGCGTGGATGTGGTGGACGTCCCCCAGGATGCCCTTGTCCACCATGTTCTTCACCACCTGGTAGAAGTAGCTGTAGCGCCGCTGGAGGCCGGTTTGCAGGATTTGTTTGGGATGTTCCCGCGCCAGCGCGCGCAGCGCGTGTACTTCGTCCGGCTTGAAGACCAGGCACTTCTCGCAAAACACGTGTTTGCCCGCCAGCAGGACATCGCGAGTGAGGGGGAAGTGCACAAACAGCGGCGTGATCACGAACACCGCGTCGATATCCTTCTGCGCCAGCAGATCGCGGTAGTCTTTGTACGTTTTCGGATTGCCGCCGATGGTTTGCACCCCATGGTCGAGGGCTTCCGGCAGGATGTCACACAGCGCCACGCAGCGGCCGCTCGCGATCTTCTTCAGGTGTTTCAGCAGGTAGGTGCCGCGGCTGCCGCAACCGATCATGCCGTATTGCACCTGTTCGTTGGCGGCCTTCACTTTTTGGATGAAAGGGGATCCCTGGACAGCCGGCAGGGCGGCGGCGACGGCGGTTACGGCCCCCGCGGCTTTCAATACGTCGCGGCGGGAAACATCATTCTCCTGTGCCATAGGAAGGCAACCTCGTAATGAAGAGTATTTTTCTCCCGCATTGTAGCATGGGTGTTCGGAAGAGCAGCGGTAGCCCACGCGCCGCCTACGTGTGATAGCGCTCCATGGTCCGCGGGTTATAGGCCCAGTGGAACTCCAGTTCGTAGGCCAGGGATTTCGCCAGGCCGTCCAGATCGGGGAAGAGCGTCGCGTAGGTGATGTTCATGCGGTACAGCTCGCGCATTCCCACCTCGCGCACGGCGTTCGTCAAAATGAACTTCGCCAGAATATTCTCCTGGTCGGCGCCGCTCAGAATCTCCTCGATGGGCACGTCGAGAACGCCCGGCACCGCGAAAGTGCCGGATTGCGCGATCAACCGCCGGTTCATGGTGTGCGGCTCGCCCATCCAGATGAACCGATGCTTGCCGCTCAGAAAGTAGCGGCGGAAGTTCCCTTTGTCGCGCGGGTCCATGCGCACAGGTTTCTCCGCGCGGCTGCTGTCGATGTGCGCGGGGTTCATGGCCCATACCACGCCGTCGGCCAGGGTTCGCTCGAGGCTGAAGAACGCCGCGACATACGGAGACCAGGTGAAATCGATGAGCCGCGTGGGCGCTCCGTGGTGCTGCATGAGAGCCAGCCACTGGAAGTCGTCGTCGGGGTCGGGCGGCTTTTCCAGAAACTGGTGGGCTTTGCGTTTGAAGATGCGCAGAATGCGGCCCTCCTGTTCCGGCCATGCGGCGCGCGCCACGCCGAAATTCTGGAAATAGCGGGAGAGCGAGCTGTAGAGCGGCCAGCGCTCGTCGCGCTCGCCGCGAAATGCCCAGTTCGAGTACGGCGGATTGACAATGAGCTCGAGAAACGCCTCCCAGGATTCCAGCCGGAAGACGCGGTAGGACCGCCGGGTCCGCTTACGAGTCGGCATCTACTATGTATCGTAGCGGTATAGGGCCTGCTCGATGGGAAGGCCCCGGACCTCGATCCGCTTGAGGTCCGTCGTGCCTACGCCGTGGGCTTCCGCCAGCAGCAGCGTGTTGTCGCACGTGCGGAAGGGCGCGGTCCCGCGGACGGCGCGCGGGCTGTAGCCCATGACGGCGGTGGCCACCGCGTCCGTCGACACCGGATTCAGACCCGCGATCAGCACGCCGGGCTTGACCGTCCGGATACGCTTGATCCACGGCCCTTCGCCGCCCGCGATGGATTCGACGCCATCGACGATGGCCAGGTGGATGGGGCGCGCGGCCACCAGGTCCGCCACAATGTGCGGGACGCGGTATCCCGGTTCGCGACTCGAATCGGGGTGCAACTCCGGCGGCGCGGATCTAGCCGGCTGGCGTTTGCCATTGTGCAGCACCGCCTCGCGGCCCGAAGTCGGCTTCTCGTTGGGCTCGTCGACGCCCGCGTCGTCGCCGTAGACCGAGGCCGGCGTGTTCCCGAAGCAGTTCTTGAGCGAGAGCGTCACGCCGCAGGTGTCATGGTTCTTGAGCTTCGCCAGGCTGACGAAGACGTCGGTGTCCTGGTAGGCGCGGTTGAGGTCGTAGGCCGGAAACATGTAGGGGTTGCCGGGCACCTTGAACCGCGAGTAGCCCTTGCTCTTTCCTTGAGCGTTGGTGTTTTCGAATTCCACGCCGGCCGCGGCCGATTGCAGGGAGCGCACGTTCCATCCGGAATCGAGCATCGCGTCTTCGAGGGGCCCGGCGGTGGCCCAGGCGCTTTCCACAAAACGGATGCGCCGCGCGCCGGCGCGGCCCAGCAGGTAAGCCGTGGCGCCCACCAGCTTCGGATGGACGTAGTGCGTCACGCCGGGCGCCTGCCCCTGAAATCGAATCCCCGGGCTGCCCGTCATGTTGAGCTTGACGGTCACCGTCTTGTTACGCACCAGACCTTCGATTCCGCCCAATTGGTTGAACAGGGTCGCCAGTTTGGCCGTGACGTCCTCGTCATAGGAGGCGCACCGGGCGATGGAAACGGGTGCGGCTGGCGGTTCGGGGCCGGGCGCCGCCTTCAGCAGGGGCGCCGCGCCGATCATTGCGAGCCATTCTCTTCGTGTCATACTATTGCTCCAGCTTGATGGTGGCGCAGACCAGGACTTTGTCGATGTCCACGCCCCCGCCTTCCTCGGTTGGGTATACTTCCAGGGATTTCACGACGCCTTCCGGCGTGGTGATGGTCGCGCGCTTGTACTCGGCCGGAAAATGCACCGCGACGTTCTCCACCGGGTAATCCGAATAGTTCACCAGGTGCACCACCGCTGTCTTGCCGTCCGCGGAAGCGAGCAGGTTGGAAAGCATCGAGGAGACGTTGAACAGGCGCACCCCCATGTTCCTGCGCCCGACCATCGAATTCACGTCGCGCCAGATATCGTTGAGACGTTCGAGCTCGGCCTTGTCGAGCGTGATCTTGTCGCCCTGGGGGCTTTGATCTTTCCAGCCGGGCGGGCCAGTGAGAAGCATTCCGCCGGAGCGCGTGAAATTGCGCAGCACCTCTTTCTGATCGGGAGTCAGCGCGTCGGCGTCCACGTTCACCGCCATGGTGGCGCCGGCCAGCGATTCGGCGGAGAGGTGCTGGCGGGGAACCGGCCGCACCGGCGTGTGTTTGACCGCGATCATGTCCAGGATGCCGCCCGACAGCAGCCCTCCCTTGGCGGGGTCCTGCACGATCGCGAGCTTTCCGTACTCCTTCATGCCGCGCCATTCGGGGTGCTGTTCGAAGTAGCGGAGCAGATCGGCGATGCGCTTCCAGTCCGCCATGGTTTTGGGGTCGCGGCGGGCCAGGCGCGCGGTGAAATCGTCGTCCAGTGCCAGCACCCAACGAGCGCCGGAAATGGCGGCGTCGGCAATCACCTGCAAGTACCGCGCGCCCGTTACCACGATCTTGGGCGGCGGTTGGTTGGCCATCCACAGCGTAGCGTCGCCCCACGCGCGCACCGCGCGGATGAAACCGGTATTGGTGTCGATCCATACCGAGCCCGAGGGGGCGGCCTTCTTGGCGCCGTTTTCTTCCACCGCGATGCCGGGCCACACACCTTGGTACGTGCCGAGGATGGGAACGCCGGGAGCGTTGGAACCGAGCGCCATCCGGCTGCGCGCGGTCAGTTCGATCACCGGCGCGCCTCCGGCAGCCTCCCTCACAGTGGCGGCGGCGCCCTCCGGCAAATCGCCCTCGATCACGATGCCGGTGACTTTGGCGGCCATGGCGCGGCGCACCGCGCCAGCCAGATCACCGCCCGGAGCGAGCACCGCCAGCATCACCACGCCGCGCGCCGCGGCCGCCTGCACGAAATCGGGGACAACCGTCTTCAGCAGGAGGCAATTGATGGGCGTGCCGGAAAGCAGTTCGAGCGATGCCGCGTCGGACCACGGCCAGCGCATCGGAACCCAGTCGGAGGGTTGCGGCGCGGCAGCCCGCAATAACGGCAGAAGGCCCAGCACCGCTGCCCAGCGGAGTGCTCGCATCCACATATGTACTAGCTTAGACTACCTGCGTGCGAAGTGGGCGCGCAAATCACCCTAAAGGCGGGAAACCGTTCCTGAGAGCTTCCATCCTCACCTTCAGATCCGGCAGGTCAAAGCTGACAATATCGGAAACGCGTTGAAGATTGATTCCCAAGTACTCGTGGACCAGCACATTCCGGAAACCCACGATGCCATGCCAGTCGATTTCCGAATGAGCGGCTTTCAATTCTCCGCTCACTCGCTTTGCCGACTCGGCCAGAACCTGTAGATTCCGCAAGACGGCATCCTGGATCACATCCTGCTCCAGAAACGAAGGGCCTCCATCCTGGCAGTAGCGTTGTATTCGTTCGATGCATTCCAGAATGTGTTCGACGTAAAGCCGGTCGCTCTTCACAGAGGCACGGCCTCCTTCAATACCTGGTCCCGAATCAGCTTGTGCAGGGCGCACTCCTCTGCCACGTCTACAGGACGTCCCAATTCATCCTCCAGGTCGGCGAGGAAGCCGCCTGGGAAAAAGGGGGTCCGGGCCGGCCCCGCCTCGATAAGCAGGTCGAGGTCGCTGTCATTCCGGGCCTCTCCCCGAGCGAAAGAACCGAACACACGAATTCTGCTCACGCCGTGCCTGGCGGCAATCGCCAGGATCGCGTCGCGCTTGGTGGCGCGCAGCTCATCGAGCGTCATGGTCGCCTCTGTTGTCAATCCTATCAGGGATCAAAACGAGCCGCTTAGCTGATCCACCGCGCCAGGCCGAATGCGGCGGCCGAGGCCAGCCCCCCGATAGTCACCGTCTGCAGGCCGCCGCGCAAAGCCGAGATGCCCGTCAACTTGCCTTTGACGTAGCCGAAGGCGAACAGCGCCATCAGCGTCACCACCATGGAAACCGAGAGCGCCGAGTAGAGTTGGCGGACGAGCATGTACGGAGCGAGCGGCACCAACCCGCCCAGGATGTAAGAAATCGCGATGGTCGCCGCGCTGTTGCGCGCGCGGCTGGGATCGGGCTCTTCGAACCCCAGCTCGAAGCGCATCATGAAATCGACCCAGCGCTTCTGGTCGGCGCAGACCGCCTGGACCACCGGGGCGATGTCCTGCTCCGACATGCCATAGCCGCGGAAAACGTCGGCCACCTCCTCGGTTTCCTTTTCGGGCACCTCGACGGTCTCGCGGATCTCGCGCTCACGCTCCGATCGGTAATGGTCCCGGTCCGTGCGCGCCGCCAGATAGCCGCCCAGGCCCATGGCGATCGATCCGGCTGCTATCTCCGCCAGCCCGGCGATGACTATAATGCCGGTGGATGCGACCGTCCCGGAAAGTCCCGCGGCCAGGGCGAACGGAACCGTCAGCCCGTCCGACATCCCGATCACCACGTCCCGGACTGTCTCCGAGGCTTCAAAGTGTTGTTCCACGTGCGGCGTACTGGGCATAAGTCCAACATCATCGCACAGGTGCCTTACCCCTGCGGTTAGAGGCATTCAAGTCTCTTTAGAACGCAACGTCGGCATTTCGTGAGGCGTGGTGACTACGGACTGCGTGATATCACCCAGGAACGCCACCGGACCGGCTCTAACCTGTTGATAATAATAAGCCGTTCTTTGGAAGGCGAGGTGCACCATAGGAATGCTCGCAAGAACCAACTCAATACTCCGAACGTGGTGGAGGCGTCAAACGACGCTGCGTTCGGACCAAAGGCGGACACCGAAAAACATGCAGGCAACTAAGCCCTCTCGCAAGAAAATGAACCAGAGGACGCAGCCTCTGGACGTATTTTTTTCACCCAAGACCGTCGCCGTGGTCGGCGCCACGGAAACTCAAAACAGCGTCGGCCGGACGCTGCTCTGGAACCTGGTCACCAGCCCGTTTGGAGGCACCGTGTACCCGGTCAATCCCAAGCGGCCCAGCGTCTTGGGTGTGAGGGCCTATAAGTCCATCACGGAGATTCCGGAACAATTGGATCTGGCGGTGATTGTCACCCCCCCTGTGTCGGTGCCCGGGCTCATCCGCGAGTGCGGCGAGAACGGCGTCCGCGCCGCGATTGTCATCTCGGCCGGGTTCAAGGAGATCGGCCCCGAAGGCGCGGCCATCGAGCGGCGCGTGCTGGAAGAGGCGCAGGCGGGCAAGGTCCGCGTGATCGGCCCCAATTGCCTGGGCGTGATGGCCCCGCTTACGGGCATGAACGCCACCTTCGCCACCACCATCGCGCGGCCCGGCTCGGTGGGGTTCATCAGCCAGAGCGGCGCGCTTTGCACCGCGGTCCTGGACTGGAGCCTCAAGGAAATGGTGGGCTTCAGCGCGTTCGTCTCCATCGGCTCGATGGTGGACGTGGGTTGGGGCGACTTGATTTACCACCTCGGCAACGACCCCAAGACCCGCTCGATTGTCATCTACATGGAAAGCATTGGCAATGCGCGGGCTTTCCTCTCGGCCGCGCGCGAAGTGGCGCTCAACAAGCCCATCATCGTCATCAAGCCCGGCCGCTCGGCTGCCGCCGCCAAGGCCGCCGCCTCGCACACCGGGTCGCTCACCGGCAGCGATGAAGTGCTCGAAGCCGCTTTCCGCCGCAGCGGCGTGCTACGGGTCAACAACATTGCCGACCTCTTCTACATGGCCGAAGTCCTCTCCAAACAGCCCAGCCCCAAGGGGCCGCGCCTGACTATCGTCACCAACGCCGGAGGCCCGGGCGTGCTGGCCACCGACGCCCTCATCATGGGCGGCGGCGAGCTGGCCGAGCTGACGCCCGAAACCATGGAAGCCTACAATGCCGTGCTCCCGGCCACGTGGAGCCACAACAACCCCGTCGATATTATCGGCGACGCTTCCCCCGAGCGTTATGCCAAGGCCCTCGAAATTGCCGGTAAAGACCCCAACAGCGACGGCATGCTGGTCATCCTCACCCCGCAGGCCATGACCGATCCCACCCAGATCGCCGAGCAGCTCAAGCCGCTCGCCAAGCAGGAAGGCAAGCCGCTGCTGGCAAGCTGGATGGGCGGCGTGGATGTGGCCGCGGGCGAGGAAATCCTCAACCGCGCCAACATCCCCACCTTCCCCTACCCCGATACCGCCGCGCGCGCCTTCAACTACATGTGGCAATACAGCTACAACCTGAGGGCCCTTTACGAAACGCCGGCCATGCCGGAAGATTCCGCCGATTGGACCCCCGACCGCAAGCTCACCGGTGAAATCATCCAGAAGGCGCGCGGCGAATCGCGCACCATCCTGACGGAGTTCGAATCCAAGGAGGTGCTCAGCGCTTACGGCATTCCTGTCGCCAAGACCATCATCGCCGCCGACGCCGGCGCCGCGGTCAAGGCCGCCGGCGAAATCGGCTACCCGGTGGTGCTCAAGATCTACTCCGAAACCATCACCCACAAGACGGATGTAGGCGGCGTGCAATTAAACCTGGGCAGCGCCGAGGCCGTCGAGCGCGCCTTCGGCGCCATCCAGACCTCCGTCACCGACAAAGTCGGCGCGCAGCATTTCCAAGGCGTGACGGTGCAGCCCATGATCAGGCTCAAGGACGCCTACGAGCTGATTATCGGCTCGAGCCTCGATCCGCAGTTCGGGCCGGTGCTGCTGTTCGGCACCGGCGGCCAACTCGTGGAAGTGTTTAAGGACCGCGCTCTCGCGCTGCCGCCGCTGAATTCCACGCTGGCGCGCCGCATGATGGAGCAGACCAAGATCTACACGGCGTTGAAGGGCGTGCGCGGGCGGAAGCCGGTGGACCTGGCGGCGCTGGAAGTGCTGATGGTGCGCTTCAGCGCGCTGGTGGCCGAGCAACGCTGGATCAAAGAAATCGACATCAACCCGCTGCTGGCGTCTCCCGACGGGCTGATCGCGCTGGACGCGCGCGTGGTGGTGTACGGCCCCGAGGTCTCGCAGGACGAGATTCCGAAGACCGCCATCCGCGCCTATCCCGCCCGCTACGTGTCGCCCTGGACCATGAAGGACGGCACCGTGGTGACCATCCGTCCCATCCGGCCCGAGGATGAGCCGGCCGTGGCGCGCTTCCACGAGACGCTCTCCGAGCGCAGCGTCTACCTGCGCTATTTCCATCTCATGAACCTCGAGCAGCGCATCACCCACGAACGCCTGACGCGCATCTGCTTCATCGACTACGATCGCGAAATGGCTCTCGTCGCGGAGCGCCGCAACCCGGAGACCGGCGAGTCCGAAATCCTGGGAGTGGGCCGCCTGAGCAAGATCCACGGCACCACCGAAGCGGAAGTCGCGGTGCTGGTCAGCGACCACTACCAGGGCCGCGGGCTGGGCAAGGAACTGCTGGCCCGGCTGCTCATCATAGGCGCCAATGAGAAGCTGACCAGGCTGGCAGCCGATATTCTTCCGGACAATCGCGGCGTGCTGCGGATCTGCGAAAAGCTCGGGTTCTCGCTGAAGCACTCGCCGGAAGACCAAGTGGTCCACGCCGAATTCAAACTGTAGCGCTTTCTTTTCCGAGCGTCTGGGCAAGCTAGAGCATTCCCCACCATGGTGGGGAATGCTCTAGCTTGCCCTTTGCCTCCCCAGAGTCCGTGGTACACTTATACCGAGGTTCCTGGGTGCGGGTTCTCTAAAACCTGTAACGAGGTGATCGCCGGAATCGTCCTCCTATTTGAAGATATCGGTTCTCCAATGGCGAGGGCTGGTGAATACAAAGATGGCTGACCTGTCGCAACCCCACGATTTGCACCCCACCACCGCTGAAGACCATCTGTCGCGCCTGTTCGTCGAGGGAGTGGAAGAACCGTGGTTTCGTTCTCTGTTCCGAAACATCAAGGATCTCGTTGACCCGCCCAAGCTGCCGCCTCTCGTATTGACGTCCAAGCCAATAGCTGTGAAGGACATATGGGGTCTTTACGGCCGCCAGAAGAAGTCCTTTATGATGTCCACCGGCTTCCAGATTACGGTGGTTGCGGTGTTGTTCATTCTGGCGTCCAACAGAGCGGTGCAAGACAAAGTCAAGCAGACCTTTACGTTGATCTCGCCGATCGATCTGGCCCCTCCCGACATGCCCCAGAAAAATCAGACTATGCAGGGCGGCGGTGGCGGTGGCGACCGGTCTCCATTGCCGGCCAGCAAGGGCCGCTTGCCCAAGGCATCGCTGCGGCAGTTCACACCGCCGGTGGCCGTGTATAACAATCTGAATCCCAAACTGGCGATGGAGCCCAGCATCATCGCGCCTCCCGATGTGAACCTGCCGCAGGTCAACATGTCGGTTTATGGCGACCCGCTGGCCAAGATCGGGCCTCCCTCGAACGGTCCAGGTTCCGGCGGCGGCATCGGCTCTGGTTCCGGCGGAGGCGTGGGATCGGGCAGGGGCGGCGGTTTTGGTCCGGGTGAAGGCGGCGGCGTAGGCGGCGGTGTATACCGCGTGGGCGGCGGCGTTACGGCCCCGGTCCTGCTCTACAAGAAAGAGCCCGAGTACTCGGAAGAGGCCCGCAAAGCCAAGTATCAGGGCACCGTGCTGTTGTATATCGAAGTCGACCCCAGCGGCAAGGCCACCAACATCCGGGTGCAGCACAGCCTGGGGCTGGGTCTGGATGAAAAGGCCATCGAAGCCGTGCGGCAGTGGAAATTCAAGCCTGGCTACAAGGACGGCAAGCCCGTCACCGTGGCCGCCACCATCGAAGTAAACTTCCGACTCCTTTAGGGGGCACTCACTCCGCGGCCCTTGCGACTCCTGTAGGCTTCGTCGAGGATTTCCACCACGTGCATCACGCGCTGGCCGGAGCCGTGTAATCGCACGCCGGCTTGAAGCTGCAGCAGGCAGCCGGGGTTGGCGGTGGCGATGATGCCGGCGCCGGTCGAATTTACCGACTCCATCTTGTGCGCCAGAATTTGCATGGCCATCGCGTTCTGGACGACGTTGTAGATGCCGGCGCTGCCGCAACAGACATCCGAAGAGGGCATGGCGCGGAATGTCAGCCCGGGGACCGCCGCAAGGAGTTTGCGCGGGGCCGTGCGGATGCGCTGGCCGTGCGCCAGATGGCAGGAGTCCTGGTAGGTGACCGTGGCGTTTACCGGGACCATATCGGGGTTCAGCTCAATCGCGGCGAGGAACTCGGTGACGTCGCGCATCAGGCTCGAAAACTTCCGGGCTTTGGCGGCGTACTCGGGGTCGTCTTCGAGCAGTTCGCCGTACTCCTTCAGCGTGGAACCGCATCCGGCGGCGTTGGAAACGATGGCGTCGAAGGCATCGCCGGAGAGCACCGCGTCGATGTTGCGGCGGGCCAGTCGGCGCGCATCCTCGCGCAGACCCGAATGAACGTGCAAAGCGCCGCAGCATCCCTGGCCGCCGGGGATCGCCACTTCGCAGCCGTTCTTCTGCAACACCCGCACGGTGGCCTCGTTCAGCCGCGCGAACGAGACGTTGGCGATGCATCCGGCAAGGAACGCGACGCGGTACTGGCGGCGCCCCTCGGCGGGAAACGTCCGGCCGATCTGGCTGAAGAAGAAGGGCGGGTCCGCGGACGGAGCGATTTGTTCGAGCTCTCCGAGGCGGCCCAGAAGCTTGAGGAAGCCCATGGCGCGCACCAAAGTCTTCACGCCGCTGGCTTCGTACAGGTAGAGTAGCGTGCCCACTGCCGTCATGGTGGTGCGCGATTCGAGCAAATGACCGAAGACGAAGCGGCGCCATAATTTCGCGAGCCACCCCGGTTGGGCGTGCGCTTCGATTTCCGCGCGCGCGTCCTCCACCATGCGCCCGTACGGCACGCCCGAGGGACAGGCGGATTCACAACCGCGGCAGGCCAGGCACAGGTCGATGTGCCGGATGTAGGATGGCGTGATGGGCGCGCCCTCGGCCACCTGCACCATCTGGTAAATGCGGCCGCGCGGCGAATCCATTTCCAACCCCAGCTCGCGGTACGTCGGGCAGGCGTTCAGGCAGAGCCCGCAGTGGACGCAGCGGTCGAGATCGAACTGCCTCGGCCCCAAACCGGTTCTTTCAGATACGGCGATACAGTCGGCCACGGTTCAAAAGGTTGGCGGGGTCAAACAGGTTCTTGACACGCCGCATGATTTCCAAATCGCCGCCCGGAGACGGCCACAGTTCCAGAGTATGCTTGCGCTCTTCCGGCGAAAACTCAATCACGGTCTTCCATCCACGCCCGACGGCTCCGGAAAGCCAGCTTGCGGCGGCTTCCGACTGCTCGAAGTAGCCGTAACAGACTCCCGAACCAGCGCGCGCCAGCGCCGGACCTTCGAACGATGCGAGGACGCCTTCCAGATCTTTCAGCGTACATGAAGCGCGCACGACGGCGCCATCGGCGTGCCGGTCGAGGAAGCGCGGTGTGAAGCTTTCCACGTCCTGCCAGAGGGTTTCGGGGCAGGGGTTCTCGACCGCCAGGCGGCCGGCGGTGTGCGCCAGCTCGTAATCGTAGCGATCCACGGAGGCCGGGCTGCCGCCGGCGCGAACGGCCAGGAGCCAGGCGCTCTGCCCGAAGGCCGTCCCGGCCGCCGGGTTCAGGAGATCGATGGCAGCCGGCTGAAGCACGCTGGCGAGAATCTGTTTGCAGGCCGCCAAGGCGCCCGCAAGCGAATCGAAGGGGAGCAGAAAACTGCGCTCGGTTTCCGGCGCCGGCTGCAGTTTGAAATTGACCACGGCGATGGCGGCCAGCGTGCCGAACGATCCGATCATGAGCTTGGCCATATCCAGCCCGGCCACATTCTTGACCACCATGCCGCCGGACTGCACCAGCTTGCCTTCGAGCGTGGCGAACCGCATCCCGATCACCAGATCGCGCGCCGTGCCGTAGAGCAGCCGCCGCGGACCGCTCGAGTTGGAGGCCATGACGCCGCCCACGGTGGCGCGATCGCCAAATGGGGGGTCCAGCGGAATCATCTGCCGGTTGGCGGCCAGAATGCGAGTCAGTTCGCTCCAGGGCAGCCCGGCTTCCACGCTGATGGTGAGATCGCGCGGCTCGTATTCGATCACGCGTCTAAGCGCGGAGGTGGCGATGGCGGTATCGGCGGGCTCGATTGGCCCGGCCATCCGCCGCTTGCTGGAATTCCCGGCGAGCGCGATGGTGCGCCCGCGCGCGGCGGCATCTCGGAGCGCCTCCGCGAGTTCCGCGGGAGTGGTGGGCGCGAGCGCTTTTACCATGTGTTCCATAAGGAATGAGTCCACTCGTGCCCGGGCAGCAACACGATGTGACGCAGAATGGCGGTTAGGATGGTCAGCACCAGCGAACCCGCCACGGCGGACCAAAAGCCGTGAACCGCGAAGCCCGGCGTGAACAGCGAGGCCAGCTTCAACAGAAAGGCATTCAGCACCAGCAGGAAGAGCCCCAGCGTCAAGAACGTAAGGGGAAAGGTCAGAAACTTGAGCACCGGCCCGATGGTGGCATTGACGATGGCGATCACGATGGTGGCGATCAGCGCCGCGCCGAAGTCGCGGACTCCGATCCCCGGGACGATCTGCGCCACGAGCCAGAGCGCCAGAGCGCTCAGGAACCAGCTCACGATGAGGTGCAGCATTTGGACCTTGGGCTAGAGATAATGATAAGCCATGGCGACATGGTTTGCCGGGACACCCGGTTTTCGATCCCCGGCCTGGAAGCCGGGGGCCAACCCGTTTTGGGATTTATCCCGGATCGGGTTTACAACGGGCTGAGTGTCCGGATCCTTCCATTCGCGCGAATACGAGAGTTTCCGTGGGCTGCTCGTTGAGGCTCGCAAGAAGGCGGGCTTGAGCCAGGCTCAACTCGCCGCCAAGCTTTCCAGGCCTCAGTCGTTCGTTTCAAAGTTCGAGCGCGGTGAGCGAAGGCTGGACGTAATCGAATTCAAGGCCATCGCCGAAGCCTTGAACATTGACCCACTCCGCTTCCTTCGGCGGTTCCATCCGAGGATCGTGTGAAAATCATCGCCGTTCACACGTTAATCGATTGTGGGTCCTACGCGGCGTCACGGCATTGGCGGCAAACGAGGAAACAGATTCACAGCGCGGTACGGGCTTGCGAGTGGCCGCCCGGGAGCGGATCGTTCACGATCTATCCGCAGAGCGGCAAGAAGCGAGGAGAGGGCAATGGGGTCAAGCCCATCCGCGACGGTTTTGTCGCGAACCTCAGGTCGCGAGGGTGAGTCATCGAAGCACCCGCGCAAAACGCACTCGGGCTCCGTCTTGGCGGCTTCGACGCGGTCCTGCCCGGCCCCGAGGGAGCCGTGGTCGTCGAATGGGAAACCGGGAACATCTCCGCCAGCCACCGGTCGATGAACAAGCTCACCATGCTCGTGGCGGAGGGTGTCATCGCGGCGGGTACACTGGTGGTGCCCTCGCGGAGACTTTACGCCTATCTCACGGACCGAATTGGGAACATTAGTGAGCTGGAACCTTACTTTGGACTCTGGAGGTCGGTCCCGTGCAAGAAGGGTGTGCTGGAAATAGTGGTCATCGAGCACGACGCCACGAGTGACAGGGTTCCGAAGATCCCCAAGGGGACTGCGGGACGTGCGCTGAATTGAAGGTCTTCAGCCCTCGACGAAATCGTCGTTCCTGTGGCTTCGGATCTCCCCGCTCTCAACCCTTTCCACAATCTCGGAAGCGAAGTCGATCTCCATCCCAAGCCAGCGCCGGTTCTTCGTCTCACGGACCGCGAACGTCGTGCCGCTGCCGCCGAACGGGTCCAACACCAGATCGCCAGGCAGGCTGGACATCTCGACGACGCGGTCGAGGATCTTGGTTGAGAGGGCGTTGGCCCTCCGCTCCTTGGATTTGAACTTCCAGTGGCGAACGGGAGGGATGTCCGTCCAGACGTCTTTCAGAGTGACGCCCTTCGGGTTCATTGCTCCCCTGTGCCCGCCGTAGTCCTTGATCTCGCCTGCGCAGTGCCGGCAGGTCTGGATGGGAGTTCTGATTCTTCGAAACGTCTTCGGCAGGCCTTTCGTGTAATAGAGCAGGCTGTAGTGGCTCGGATGCAGGCGTCCCAGTATCGGCAGACAGGCGCTGATCTCGAGGGCGATCCAGTGCCGAAAAATCAGCCCCTGCTCGCCGAGGCAGGCCCCAAGGGGGATGTTCCACTTTGGGAGGTTGTAGAGGAAGAACGCACCGCCCTGCTTCAGGGTACGGCAGGATTCCTTCACCCAACCTCTGCACCATTCCAGATACTGCGAGTCCGGCAAGTCGTCGTTGCTCTTCTCACCATACTCTTTGCCTAGATTGAACGGCGGGTCGGCGAAGACGGTGTCCACGACGGCGTCGCGGACATACGGAAGCACGGCCATCCAGTCATCCGCGAACAGCGCACCGAGGGAAGAGACGAAGAACGGCTTCGGGGCTCCGGCTCTCAACAACGGAGCCGGATCAAACCTGGTGTCGTCCCACCTGAGCGGCGTCTGTCTGGCAGGACCCATGCTCTCGATATCTCATTCTATGTTATCGGCGGAACGGCATGAAACGTCAATGCCCCGCTTGCCGGTCTGAGGCACAGCCTCGCCAGTTGCTTATGATCAGCCCGTCCCGCTCTTGCGCGCGCGCTTTTTGGGGGCGGCTTCCATCGGCATCTCCGCCTGAGCGGCGGCGGCGCTGGCGGTGGCCAACTGCACGGGCTTGCGCTTCTCGGCGAGGCTGCGCTTGAGCGCTTCCATGATGTCGATGACCGGAGCCACGTGCTCGGCCGGCGTTTCCACGACCTTCTTGCCTTCGATCTTGTCCTCGATCATCTTCTGCAGGTTGTCGCGGTAGGCGTCGTGATACTTCTGCGGTTCGAAATCCGCTTCGAGCGACGAAATCAGCATCTTGGCGAGGTCCAGTTCCTTCTCCTTCACCAGGCTGGTGTCGGTGCGGAACTCGTCCACCTGGCGGATTTCATCCTGGTAGTACATGGTATGGGAGAGAAGGCCCTTGGGGCCGGGCCGCAGAATGATGATGTGCTCGCGGTTGTGCATGGCCACTTTGGCCACCCCATAGTAGCTGGACCGGCGCAGCGCTTCGTATAGCAGGGCGTAAGGCTTCTCACCGCCCTCGTCGGGCGCCACGTAGTAGGAGCTCTCGAGGTAGATCGCATCCACCTGGTCGGCCTTGACGAATTCCAGAATCTCCATCACCTTGGCGGTCTTGGGCGCCACCTTCCTGATGTCCTCGTCCTCGATCACCACGTAGTGCTCTTTCTCGTACTCGTAGCCTTTGACGAGGTCGGTGCGCGCGACGGGCTTGTCTTCCAACAGGCAATACGTGACTTGCTTGATGCGGGAGTGGTCGTCTTTGTGGAGCAGGTTGAAACTGATGGTCTCGCTTCGCGCGGCGCTAAAAAGCTGAATGGGAAACGAAACCAATCCAAAAGCCAGGTGGCCCTTCCAGACGCTGGATGCCATAATTCCCTCCGAGTGCAGTCCGGTTTCAGAGTACTACAAAGCCGGATAAGATGTAAATGGAGGATGTAAAGGGACTTATGCCTCTCGATGAATACGCAGCCAAACGCCGTTTCGAGAAGACGCCCGAACCTCCCGCCAGCCAGAAGAGCCAGGGTCCCGCCCATTCCTTTTGCGTACAACGGCACGACGCCACGCGGCTGCACTACGATTTCCGGCTGGAGATGGATGGCGTGCTGAAGTCGTGGGCCGTGCCGAAGGGGCCGACCCTCGACGCCGCGGTGAAGCATCTCGCCGCCCACGTGGAAGACCACCCCATCGAATACGGCGATTTCGAAGGGAACATCCCGGCGGGCAACTACGGAGCGGGCAGCGTGATGCTGTGGGACCGCGGCACGTTCGACCTGCTGGGCGGCGTTTCGGGGGCCGAGCAACTGGCGCGCGGCGATTTGAAATTCCGGCTGCACGGCGAGAAGTTGAACGGCGATTTCGCGCTGGTCCACATAAAGAGCCGCGGGAAAGGCCAGGAATGGCTCCTCATCAAAAAGCGCGACGAATTTGCGGCGCCGGGATGGGACGTCGAGGACTACGCAACCAGCGTGCTCTCGGGGCGCACCCAGGAAGAAATCGCGCGCAACCTGCCGGCACGGAAGACATCTCTCCCTAAAAAAAAAACGAAAATTGACGTCGCCAGTATAGAGGGCGCGCGCCAGGTGTCGATGCCCGCGGCTATCGAGCCGATGACCGCGACGCTGGCCGAGCGTCCGCCGCGCGGCGAGGAGTGGCTTTTCGAAGTCAAGTGGGACGGCGTGCGCGCCATCGCGTTCGTGGAGCGCGAAGAGGTGCGC
This sequence comes from Bryobacterales bacterium, assembly GCA_003170915.1. Classification (GTDB taxonomy): domain Bacteria; phylum Acidobacteriota; class Terriglobia; order Bryobacterales; family Bryobacteraceae; genus Fen-178. The sequence goes on from PMYB01000017.1 coordinate 31,395, forward strand.
ATCCAATCCCGCAGCGGGCTGCGGTGCGAGCGGCAGTACCCCGAGCTGGCCGTGATCCATCACCACATCGCCGCCGATCAGGCGGTGCTCGATGGCGAAATCGCGGTGCTCGACGAAAAAGGCGTTTCGCGGTTCCACCTGATCCAGCCGCGGATCGCCAACAGCGATCCCCATGCCATTGCGCACCTGGTACGCTCGACCCCGGTGGTGTACTTTGCCTTCGATCTGCTTTACCTGGATGGATACGACCTTCGCAACGTCAGCCTGAGCAGGCGGAGAGAGTTGCTGCTGCAGAAGGTGACAATGCCCGGAGCGGTGCTGCGGATCTCCGAGGCTTTCGCCGGCGCGGGCGAGGAGATGCTGGAAGCGGCGCGGGAGAACGGCCTGGAAGGGATCGTCGCCAAGCGCGCCTCCAGCCGCTATGAATCCAAGCGCAGCCGCGAGTGGCTGAAGATCAAGATCGGCAACGAGCAGGAGTTCGCGATCGGTGGATTCACCAAGCCGCAGGGCGGCCGCGAGTATTTCGGCGCGCTGGTCGTGGGCGTCTACAGTGAAGGGAAACTGCGGTGGGCCGGCAACGTCGGGACGGGCTTCGACCAGAAAACCCTGGCCGGCCTCCACGCGCGGCTCAAACCGCTGGTCACCCGGAAGTGCCCGTTTGCCGAGCGCCCCAAGCCGGGCCGTGGCATGACCTGGGTGAAACCGGAGCTGATCTGCCAGGTGAAATTTGCCAACTGGACGCCGGACAACCGTCTGCGCGCGCCGGTTTTCCTGGGGCTGCGCAACGATGTAAGCCCGGGCCAGATAGTGCGGGAGGGCCAGTTGCTGGCGGAAGGCGCCAAGGAAGCCGCCCTCGCAATCGACGGCCACACGCTGAAATTCACCAACCTGAAGAAGGTTTTCTATCCCGGCGAAGGGTACACCAAGCGCGATGTTCTCAACTATTACGATGGCGTGGCCGATCTCATCTTGCCGCACCTGAAGAACCGGCCGCTTTCCTTGAAGCGTTATCCGAATGGAATCCAGGAGGCGTTCTTCTTTCAGAAGGACGCGCCGGAAAGTTTCGCGCCGTGGCTGCGCACCGAACCGATCGATTCGATCCATTACGTATTTGCGGAAGACCGCGCCAGCCTGCTGTACCTGGTGAATCTGGGGTGCATCGACCACAACCCCTGGATGAGCCGTTGGCCCACGCTCGACCATCCGGACTTCGTGCTGATCGACCTGGACCCGCAGGAATGCCCGTTCGACCGGATCGTGGATGCGGCGCTGCTGGTAAAACAGTTGCTGGATGCGATCGGACTGGCGGGCTATCCCAAGACCACGGGCGGCGATGGAATGCACGTGTATATTCCAGTCGAGCCCGTTTATACGTACGAAGAGACGCGCACGTTTGCCGAGTTGATCGCGCGGCTGGCGGCCAGGAAGAAGCCCGATCTGTTCACCACTCCGCGATCGGTGGCCAAGCGGCAAAAGAACCGGGTCTATTTCGATTACCTGCAAAACGGGAGGTCGAAGACCATCGCGGCGCCCTATGTGCTGCGAGCTTACCCCGGGGCGCCGGTGGCGACTCCGCTGGCGTGGAGCGAAGTGAAGCACGGGTTGGATCCCGGCCAGTTCCATATGGGGAATGCACGGGAGAGGTTCCGTGAGGTGGGAGATTTATTTGCCGGTGTGCTGAATCGGCCTCAACGGCTGGAGGAGGCGCTGGAGAAAATGCGGTAGGGACCGGGCATGCGGTACGCACGCGACGTGCCCGGCCCCTACTCGAGCGCCAGAAACACCACCACGCCGCTGCCGCGGAAGACCAGGTTCGCGGGGGCCTGCTTGGCGGCCTCGGCCTTGCGCGTTTCCACGCGACCATAGATTACCGCCCAACGGTCGTAGTCCGGAGTGCCGAAGCGGAATTTGCCAAGCGATGTGTGCTGCTGGATGAGGGCGAGCTTGCGGTGGAGCGCTACCGCGTCCAATTCGAAATCGCCGGGCGGCTTGGGGCCGTCGTTCGGGTCTTCCACCAGCCAGAGCAGCGGCGGGGTGCCCCCTGGGCCCGGCGAGCCGGCGTCGCAGGCCTGTTCGCCCATCCAGCGGCCGTTTTCGCGGAAGGAGTACCGGCCCAGCACCGCGACGGTCTTGCCCTCGTTAGATGCCAGATCGTGCAGCACCTCGCAGACGGTGAGCGGGACGAGCGGTGGATCGGCCGCCAGGGCGAACGCGCAGAGCAGTAGCGGCAGATACGCGAATCGCCAACCTCCAATCTTTCGCTGAACCCTGAACGGCATGGTGCGGCCCGGCCGATGGTGCAACAGAATAGACTGCCTGACACTTCCCACCGGTTACACCCATTATGACCGACTGTCGCGGTGAATTCACCGGCGAGGTTCGCGTTCTAATGAAGTGAGCCGGCTCCGCGGCGGTACAATCAAATCGACCCGTGCCCCAACCCTGGGACCATTTCCGCTTCTTCCTGGACCGCCGCATTCGATACAAGATCACGCGCGCCGGCCTGCTGTTTATCTTTACGATCCTGGTGGTCGGTTTCGGCGCCGTCATTTCCGCCAACAACCTGCTGTTCCTCATCACGGCCGCCATGCTCGCCACGCTGCTGGTCTCCGGGCTGGTGAGCCGCCTCTGCCTGGCGGCTCTCCAGTTGGACTTCCTGGTGCCCGAGCACGTCCCCGCCGGGCGAACGGTCCCCGGCAAGCTCTTCGTGCGCAACCAGAAGTGGTTTATGCCCTCGTTCTCCATCCGGGTGGAAGGTGTTCGAGACCCCGCCAGCCCCACTCTGAAATCGGTGTATTTCCCGCTGATCGCCGGCGGCGCCACGCTCGAAGAGACCATCGAGGTGCGCTTCCCAAAACGCGGCGCCTATCGCCAGAACAGCTTCGCGTTCTCGACTTCTTCCCCCTTCGGCTTCCTGGAGAAATCCGCGCGTGTCACCTTGCGCCGCGAAATGCTGATCTACCCTTCCATCGACCCGCAGCCGGGCTTCGACGATCTGCTGGCCGGCATCGCCGGAGAAATCGAGACGCACTACCGCGGTCTCGGCAAGGACTTTTACCGCATCCGGCCTTACGAGGCGTTCGAGAGCGCCCGCCACGTGGATTGGAAAGCCTCGGCCCACACCGGCAGCCTCGAAGTCCGCGAATTCGCGCGTGAGCAGGAGCAGACCGCCGAGATATTCCTGGATCGCGACATCCCGCCCGCGCTGGACGCCTGGTTCGAGCACGCCATCGATTGCTGCGCGTTCCTGGCGTGGCGCCTTTCTAGCCAGGGCGCGGCCATCCACTTCCGCTCTCAGGGCTTCGACTTTCGGCAGCCCGAGGACGGCGACATCTATACCATCTTAAAGTACCTGGCCCTGGTCTACCCGCAAAGCGCCCATGCCCCGGAAGCGCCGCTGGACGACACCAGCTACAAGATCGTCTTCACGCCGTCGCCGCGCGCGTTCCGCGATGCCGGCTGGATGGACGCGCGCATCCTGACTCCCGACGTGCTTCCCGCTCCCGCCGGCGGCCCGGGAGCCGGCCCGTTGCACTAAGTGACCAGAAGTGGTCATAATGAGAACATGAAGTCGAAGGTCGGTATCGCCGAATTGAAAGCCCACCTGAGCGAGTATGTTCGCGCGGCGCAAAAGGGCAAAGAGGTCATCATCAAGGATCGCGAGACGGAAGTCGCGAAGATCGTTCCGATTCGCGAGCGAAAGTTGGCTTTTCGGGTTATCCCCGCCTCGCGGCCGTCAAAGGGAATCGATGACATGGCTGGATTCAGACCAACGGGGGTGACGCCAGAGGAAATCGAGCGAATATTTGCTGAAACACGGGCGGATCGGATCGATGAATGGTTGAATTCGGACAAGTCTACGTCGACGCGTCGGTAATCGTCGCGGCGACCCTGGACCAGCCAGGCGCCCTCCGAGGCGTCCGGTGGGCTGCAGCCGTTTCGTCCGAGTTGATTGTTGCCGAACTCCTGCGAACGTTGGACCGGCTGCGCCTTGCCGCGAGTACACCAGACGCGGAATGGCCGCAGTTGCGCGAGGAAGCCGAGAGGAACTTGGCGAAACTCGATTTGGTTCCAATCAATAGGGCCGTGCTCAGGCGAGCTGGGGGCGCTTTCCCTATGCCAGTCAAAACGCTGGATGCGATCCATCTGGCGACGGCCCTGCTGTGGGAAGAGCACGCCGGCGAAATCGTCTTTCTCACTCACGACCGCCAACTCGCCAATGCCGCGCGGGCCTGCGGTCTCACTGTCTATCCCGATTCGGCGCGCCACGCCGCAGGCCACTGAAGTAACATGAAGACAGGAGACGCCACCCTCCCATGACTATCGACGAACGCCTCGAGAGACTCACCGAGCGCCACGAAGCGCTAGCACAGACAGTCGAACTCATCACGGCCAACATCGACAAACTGACCGACGATGTCGCCAAGGTCAGCGCCGACATCGGCAAACTCACCACCCTGATGGGCCAAACCGGGCAGTTCATCAACCGACTGGCGCACATCGCCGAGGCCCACGAGCAACGAATCGACCGGCTCGAAGGCCGGCAATAGACCCATGCGCGGCGTCTGATACCATTAAGAATCACCCTTGACCGGCACCGTTCCAGACATCCTGGCCCGAATTGTCGCCAGGAAGCGCGAAGAGCTTGCCCGCGGCGTCCCACGGCTCGACCAGTGGGAGGCCGAGGCCGAACTGCGTCTCGCCGCGCGCCTCGATTTTCGCGCGGCCCTGAACGCGCGCACGCCCGCCATCATCGCGGAAATCAAGAAAGCTTCGCCCAGCAAAGGCGTGCTTTCGACGGATTTCGACGCCGCGCGCATAGCTTCGGCATACGAGCGCGGCGGCGCCTCGGCCCTCTCCGTGCTCACCGATGCAACCTTCTTCCAGGGGAGCCTCGGAGATCTCGAGAGCGCCCGCGCGGCCGTCTCGCTTCCCGTTCTGCGCAAGGATTTCACCATCGCCAACGCGCACATTGTCGAAGCCGCGGCCCACGGCGCCGACGCCATTCTGCTGATCGCCGCCATTCTCACCGAGGGCGAAATCCGGAGTTTCCGCGAAGCTGCCGCGCGCTACCGGATGGCCGCGCTGGTGGAAGTGCACAATCGCCGAGAACTGGATGCCGCCATCGCCGCCGGCAGCGACATTATCGGAGTCAATAATCGCGACCTCGCCACTTTCGAAGTCACTCTCGAAACGTCATTGCGGCTTGCGGACCACATTCCCGGCGGCGTGCTGCGCGTCAGCGAAAGCGGCATCGACAACGCGCGCGACATCGCCACGCTGCGCGCGGCGGGCTACACCGCCTTTCTTGTGGGCGAGCATCTGATGAAATCGGGCGATCCAGCCGCCGCCCTGAAGAAGCTGGTGGCGGCATGATCCTCAAGATCTGCGGCATCACCAACCAGGAGGACGCCACGGCGGCCATCGCGGGCGGCGCCACCGCCATCGGTTTCAATTTCTACCGGCGCAGCCCGCGCTACCTCGCGCCGGAGCGCGCCGCCGGGATTCAATCGGCGCCCGGCGTTCGCCGCGTCGGCGTGTTCGTCGACGAAGCGCGCGAACGGGTCGAAGAGATCGCCCGCATCGCGGCGCTGGACGTCGCGCAACTGCACGGCGACGAAACGCCGGCGGACTACCCCGCATCGCTGGCGGTATGGAAAGCCGTGCGCGTCGGAGAGGTCTTCGACCTTTCGCGGTTGCGCGATTGCCCGGTTGAAGCTCTGCTACTGGATGGTCCGGCTTCTGGCACCCCCTTCGACTGGCGGCTGGCCGCGCCGGCTCCCAAACCCGTCATTCTCGCCGGAGGCCTGGATGCCTCCAACGTCGCCGAGGCCGTGGCACTGGCCCACCCCTGGGGCGTGGATGCCTGCTCCCGCATCGAAAGCGCGCCGGGCAAAAAGGACTATCGGAAGATGAACGAGTTTCTCCAGGCGGCCAAGGCGGCGCTCGGCGCATGACTCCGCAACCCGATCGCGGCGGCCATTTCGGGCCATACGGAGGACGCTACGTGCCCGAGGTCCTCATGGCGCCCATCGAGGAGCTCGAGAAAGCCTACCTGGCCGCGCGCGACGACGCCGCGTTTCAGTCCGAACTGGCCGAACTGCTGCGGACCTACGCCGGCCGTCCCACGCCGCTTTATTTCGCCAAACGGCTCACCGAACGCCTGGGCGGCGCGCGCCTCTGGCTGAAGCGCGAAGATCTGCTGCACACCGGCGCGCACAAAATCAACAATTGTCTCGGCCAGGCGCTGGTGGCGCGGCGCATGGGCAAACGCCGCATCGTGGCCGAGACCGGCGCGGGCCAGCACGGCGTGGCCACCGCCACCGTCTGCGCGCTGCTGGGCTTCGAATGCGTGGTGTACATGGGCGAGGAGGACATGCGCCGCCAGCGCCTCAACGTCTTCCGCATGCGCCTGCTCGGCGCGAAGGTTGTGGGCGTCTCGACCGGCAGCCGCACGCTCAAGGACGCCATCAGCGAAGCCATGCGCGACTGGGTTTCCAACGTCGCCGGCACTTATTATCTGCTGGGCTCGGCGCTCGGCGCGCATCCCTACCCCATGATGGTGCGCGATTTCCAGAAGATCATCGGCGAGGAAGCGCGCCGCCAGATTCTGGAATCCGAAGGCCGCTTGCCCGACGCCATCTTCGCCTGTGTGGGCGGCGGCTCGAACGCCATCGGCATCTTCCACGCCTTCCTGCCGGACGGCTCCGTGGAGCTGATCGGCATCGAAGCCGGCGGCCGCGGCGACGCCATGGGCGATCATGCGGCGCGCTTTCGCGGCGGAGCGCCCGGTGTCCTGCAAGGCGCCTTCAGCTACGTGTTGCAGGACGAAGACGGCCAGATCGCGCTCACCCACTCCGTTTCCGCCGGCCTGGATTACGCCATGATCGGCCCCGAGCACGCCTGGCTGCACGACCAGAAACGCGCCCAGTACACCGCCGTTTCCGACGCGGAAGCGCTCAAAGCCGCGCGCCTGCTCTCGCGGAAGGAAGGCATCATTCCGGCGCTCGAATCGGCGCATGCCGTCGCCGAAGCGGTCCGGCGCGCCCCCGCCGCCAAAGGGAAAATCTTCCTGGTGAACGTCTCCGGCCGCGGCGACAAGGACATCGATATCTATCGCGAGAGTTTCAAGGAACTCGACGAGCCATGACGCGCATCGGGCGCATGTTCGACGGTCTGAAGCGGGACGGCCGCAAAGGCCTCATCGCCTATATCACTGCCGGCGACCCGTCGCCGGATCGCACGCCGACGCTGGTGGAAGCGCTGGAGCGCGGCGGCGCCGATCTCATCGAGTTGGGCGTGCCGTTTTCCGATCCCATCGCCGACGGCCCCGTCATCCAGCGCGCCGGCGAGCGAGCGCTCAAAGCCGGCACTTCGCTCAAGACCGTGCTCGCAATCGCCGCCCGGATCCGCCAGCGGTCCGAAATCCCGCTGCTACTCTTCACCTACCTCAACCCAGTGATCCGCTACGAGCTCGAGCGCCTCGCGCGGGACGCCTCCGCCGCCGGCATCGATGGCTGCCTGCTCACCGACGCTTCCGTGGAAGAGGCGGGCGATTATGTTGCCGCCATGCACCGCCACGGCCTCGACACCGTCTTTCTGGCCGCGCCCACCAGCACCGAACGCCGATTGAAACTCGTCGCGCAGTATTCCACCGGGTTTGTCTATCTGGTCTCGCGGACCGGCGTCACCGGCGAGCGCGATTCGCTTTCGGACGCCGTCGGCCCGCTCATCCGCGCGGTGCGCGCCGTCACCGATCTGCCGCTGGCCGTCGGCTTCGGCATCTCCAAGCCGGAGCACGTGGCGGAACTGGGCCGGCAAGTGGAAGCGGTGGTGGTGGGCAGCGCGTTGGTCCGGTTGATCGAGCGCAACCTCGACAA
>PMYB01000010.1 GCA_003170915.1 Bryobacterales bacterium
TCGTTGCTGTCGAGGAAAGCCTTTCCGCCGGTGTCCGACGCCAGGGTAGCCAGCGTCTCCTGCGAATTGTTGATGGCGGCGCGCTGCGAGTTGTATACCGAGCCGTTGAAGATGCCGCTACCGCGCGAGGCCGCTTTGCTGGCGCCCCCTCCGGGAGGATCCGCCATCAGTCCCCGCGCATCGATGGGATAAATCGCCACGTTGGCTTTGGTGGCCGCGTTGATGGAGGCCTCCAGTTGCGCCTGGTTGTCGACCCCCGTCCTGGCGACGCCGCCCGCGAAGTAAATGAAAGCCTTCTTCTCCGGCAAAGCCGCCAGTTTCTTCGACGCGTCCTCGATGGCCGCCAGCTTGCGGTCGGTGTTGTAAATGTTGAACTCCGTCTCGTCGGCCACGAACGCCGCGCCGGTGTCTTCTTCGTCGTCGGTGGCCGTATCTGCCGCGTCGGCCAGCTCGCTCAGCTCGCCGATCGGCAAGGCATTGATGATGTCCTTCAACTGCGTGCGGTCGGCGGTGAAATCGGTTTTCACCTGGAGCACCGTCGAGTACAGCATGATGGCCACCAGGTCCGCCGTGCTCATCTCAGTGTCGATGAACTTCAGCGCCGCCTCTTGTGCGCGCAACTGCTCGGGAATCCCCATCGACGAGAAATCGAAGAACATCACCATCAGGCGCTTGTCGTGATACTGCACCTGGCCGGGCGTTTCCGTGGTGATGCTGGTCTTGGGAGGCTCCGGTATGGCGTTCACGTCGTCGAGCGTCGGCGATAGTGCCGGCGGCGCTGGTTCCATGCCGAGTTTCTGAACTTCGAAGACCGAGATCTTCTGTGGCTTGCCGTCTTCGAGCACCGTGAAGTCGTTCTGCGTGAGGCTGTCGATGGCCTTGCCGGACTTGTCCTTCACGGTGACGTCCACGATCACCAGGTTGGCGTTCGCCGTGAACGTAACTCTCTTGGCCGGCTGCTGCTGCCCCGCCGCCGCGAGCACCAAGAGCGCCGTGAGACCGTAGATCCTCATACCTAGAAATTGAACCTCAGCGTCAGCGTGACGTTCCGCGTCCCCGACGCCGCCGTCGGCAACCCGTAGTTGGACGCGTTAATCGTGGTGCCGATGTTGGTCACCACCACGTGATTCAGCGCGTTGTTGGCAGCCAGGCGCAACTGAAGCTGCCGCCGGCTGTCTTCGAATCGAAAGGCGCGGTTGAGCGAACCGTTCAAACCGATCTGGAACAGGCCGGGGATGGTGTCCCGTCCCGCGTCGCCATACTGGCCCGGCGGCGGCAGGGTAAAGGCGTTTTCGTTGAAGTAAGGGAAGTTGCCGGCGTTGATGTTCTCTCCCGTCGCCTCCGCGCGCCCGGCGCCGAACGCCGCGGTTCCTCCCGTGTTCGCCAGGTTCCCCGATACTCGCGCCGTCAGCGGCGTGCCGGAAGTGGCCGTGAAGTTGCCGCTCAGCGTCCACCCGGTGAAGGCCTTGGTCTTCCAGCCGCCGTTCCGCCACAAACCATGTATGCCCACCGGCGAGGAAAGCATGTAGCCCACGGTCAGATGGTGCCGCTGGTCGAAGCTCGACAGGCCGCGCTCCAGGCGCAAATCCTGGGGGTATTGGACCACCGTGCCGCCGCCACCCGAAAAACTCGAAGCGTCGTCGATGGATTTGGAGAACGTGTACAGCGCGTTGGCCGATACTCCCCGCCCGAAGCGGCGCGTGATCCGCGCCTGTCCGGCGTGGAAAATCGAGTCCCCCTGCGAGGTCAGGTAAGAGAACCCGGTGGCGTTGCCGATTTGCAGTTGCTGCTGCGCATTCAGCGGCGAGGAGCCCGGCGCCGCGCGGTCGGGCTGCTCGGTAATGGGCAGGCCAGTGCCTTTGGTGCCGATGTATTCCAGCTCCACCAGCAGTCCGTGCGAGAAGGTTTGCTGCAGCGCGAAGCTCCACGTCTGCGCATAGGCCAGCCTGTAATTCTTGTCGATGGCGTAAGTGTTGGTGATGGTCTGCGACGGCTCCGCCGGGAATCCGTTCTCTAACGTCAGAGGATCCGCGGTGCTGGTGGTGAGCGAAGCGTTCTTCGCAAACGGCGGCTGCGCCGCCATACTGGATGCGAACCCGCCGTAGGACGAGCCGCTGAAGAAAATGCTGTAGCCGCCGCGGATCACGCGCGCGTGCTTCTGCGAAGGCCGCCATGCGAAGCCCAGCCGCGGCGAGTAATTGTTCTTGTCCGGGTCGATCAGGCTCGAGGGATAATTGCCCGAGTAAGGCCCAATGTTATTGGCCGGCGTCACCACCGCCACCGCGTTCCTCTGCGGGCTGATGTCGAGGTTCGCCAGGTGCCCTTGCAACTCCGTATACGGAGCGAAGTACTCGTACCGCAGACCCACGTTGAACGACAAGCCCGGCCGCACGCGCCAATCGTCCTGCGCGTACCAGTTGGTGGCCCAACCGCGGAAGTAATTGTTGGCGCTGCCCAGCCGCAGCGAGCTGGTCTGCGGCAACCCCAGCAGAAAGTCGGCGAAGTCGAACCCCGTTCCCGCCATCGGCTGGCCTTGACTGTCGATTTGGCTGGTCAGCAATCCGCTGAAGCTGAACGACCCGCGCGAATTGGCGTACGACAGGCTGTTCTGCTGCAGCCGCCGGTACCCCACCCCGAACGTCAGGTTGTGCTTGCGGCGCACCACGTAGGTGATGCTGTCCGTGATGTTGGTGGTCTGGTTGCGGCTCACCGATGCCGATCCATCCGAAAGGCTGCCGAAGTTCGTGAAAGACAGGCTCGGAGGTCCATAGTTGATGGGGTCCTGCGACGTCCCCGTGATCCCCAGTGCCGCCGCCACGTTGTCGGTGTACGCGAAGTATGGCGCCAGCTTGCTGATGTTCCGGCTGAAAGTGATATTCAGGCTGTTGTTGAACCGCGGCTTGAAGCTGTGGCTCCAGCCCGCCGACGCGCTCAAGCCGTAGCCGCTGGTCGAATCCTTGTACCCGAAAAGCTGCTGGCTTTTCGAGTCGTTGCGGTTGTACTGCTCGTTGAAATTGAGGCGGTCCTTGGTGGTTAACGGCGCGTTCAGCCGCACGCCGAGACCGTCGCTCACTCGCGGAGTGGACGTCGCCAGGTGGTAATTCTGCACGATCCCGGGGTAGGTAGGCAGCGGGAAGTACGTCAGCAGCCCCGCCGCCGCCGGATTGAATCGCGCGACTGGTATCACATTGCCCGGGAACGGCGCCCCGTTCAGCGGATCGTAAATCGTGACCGCAGTGGTGGCCAGAGCCTGCGAGAAATCGCCATTCCGCTCGGCGAGCGTCGGCACCGACGACGTCAGGCTGTTTCCGGTGCGCGCCCTCTGACCCGTGTAATTCACGTATAGAAGGTATTTGTCCGAGGTAATCAGCTTGGGAATGCGCAGCGGCCCGCCAACGTTGAAACCAAACCTGCCCGAGCCCGACGACGGTTTGAGCGCAGCCTGGCCATTCAGCGAATACGGCGCAGCGTTCAGCACCGAGTTGGTCACGTCCAGGAATACCGAACCGGTGTACGCCGGCTGAGTGCGCCGCCGGTTGCCGAAGGTCGCGAACTGCCCGTTGAACGGCCCGCGCCGCTGTGCGTTGGGGCCGCCTCTGCCGCCGCGTCCACCGCCGAAACCGCCGCCTCCGCCGCGTCCACCACCACCTCCGCCACCACCGGGGCCGCCGCCTCCGCCGCCGCCCCCGGGACCACCGCCGCCAGGACCGCCCCCGCCCATACCGGGTGCGCCGCCCAGGCCGTCACCGAATCCGTTCAAGACACCGGCGGCGCCGAAGCCGTTCATGCCCAGCGGATCGGCGCTGGCCCC
>PMYB01000072.1 GCA_003170915.1 Bryobacterales bacterium
TCATGGAGCGTGAGCACCAGACGCTGCTCGAGCACGGCCCCCGCCGCATTTCCCCGTTCTTCATTCCGGCCATGATTGTCAACCTGGCTTCCGGCCAGGTCTCCATGCGCTCCGGCGCCCAGGGTCCGAATTCGGCCACTGCCACGGCTTGCACCACCAGCGCCCATTCCATCGGCGATTCGTTCCGCATCATCGCCCGCGGCGACGCCGAAGCGATGATCTGCGGCGGCACGGAAGCGTGCATCACGCCCATGGGGATCGGGGGATTCGCGGCCATGCGCGCGCTTTCCACCAGGAACCACGAGCCGGAGCGCGCCTCGCGCCCCTGGGACCGCGAGCGCGACGGGTTCGTCGTGGGAGAAGGCGCCGGAATCCTGGTGCTGGAGGATCTCGAGGCCGCCCGCCAGCGCGGCGCACACATCCTGGCCGAGATTGTGGGCTACGGCATGAGCGGCGATGCGTACCACGTCACGGCCCCACCGGAGGACGGCGGTGGGGCCTTTCGCGTGATGCGGAGCTCGCTGCGCGACGCCGGAATTGGGCCCAGCCAGGTGGATTACATCAACGCCCACGGCACGTCCACCGAAGTGGGCGACCGCGTCGAGACGGCGGCCATCAAGCGCGCCTTTGGCGAGCACGCCTACAAGTTGGCGGTCAGTTCCACCAAGTCCATGACCGGCCACCTGCTGGGCGGCGCCGGAGGCATCGAAGCCGGCATCACCGTGCTCGCCATCCGCGACCAGATCGCACCGCCCACCATCAACTACGAAAACCCGGATCCGCTGTGCGATCTGGACTACGTGCCCAACCACGCGCGTCCCATGAAGATCGAGTACGCCCTTTCCAACAGCTTCGGGTTCGGCGGCACCAACGGCTGCCTGATTTTTAAGAGGTACACGCCTCCCACCGATCCGCGACCGTCGCCATGAAGATCGTCGTGGCCATCAAGCAAGTCCCGGCGCGCGATTCGCTGTGGCGCATCGCCTCCTCGGGAAAGTGGATCGAAGAAGCCGACCTCTCCTACGAAATCAATGAGGCGGATGCCTATGCTCTCGAAGCCGGGCTTCAACTCAAGGAGGCGCACGGCGGGGAAGTGGTGGCGCTGTGCGCGGGTCCGGCGCGCGTGACGCAGACCATCCGGGAAGCGCTGGCCAAGGGCGCGGACCGCGCCATCCACGTCGAAGAGGATGACCCCGGCGCGCTCGATCCGCTGGCCACCGCGCGGCTGCTGGCGGCGGCGCTCCACAGCGAGGCTCCGGACCTGGTCCTCACGGGGCTGCAATCCGACGATCTGGGGTACGGCCAGACCGGCGCGATCCTGGCGGAACTACTTGGCCTGCCGCACGCCACCATCGTCATGCAAGTGGAAAAACAGGACGGCGGTATCCGCGTGAAGCGCGAACTCGAGGACGGCTGGTTCCAGCACGTGGAGATGCCATTGCCCGCCCTGATCGCCATTCAATCCGGTATCGGCAAGCTGCGCTACGCCACGCTGATGGGCATCAAGAAGGCCAAGACCAAGCAGGTCCGGCGCGTCATGGCGGCCGATCTGGGGGTTGCGGGCCCAGAGGGCGCCCCCGCGGCCAGCGTGACCATTGAGCGGCTCTACCTTCCTGAGCGCACCAAGCGCGCGCAACTGTTCGAAGGCAATCCTCGGGAGGCGGCCGCCCAACTGGTGGAAAAGCTGAGATTCGAGGCGCGCGTCATATGAGCATCCTGGCGGTGATGGAGCAGCGGGGGGGCGCCTGGAACCGCATGTCCTTCGAGACCCTTGCCGCGGCCCGCCAGGGCAGTCCATCGGCCACCTCGCCGGAGAGTTGGCGCCGCGGCATCTCGAGAAAGTCTACGCGGTGGAGCACGCGTTGCTCGAGGACTACACGCCGGATGCATACACCATCGCGCTGCGGCAACTCCTGGAGTTGGCGAAGCCCTCAATCGTGCTTTTCCCGCACACCTACCAGGTTCTCGATTTCCTGCCCAAGCTGGCTGCCTCGCTGGGCAAGGTGGCGGTGAGCGGCGCCATCTCGCACCGCGTCGACCACGGGCAGTTGGTTCTGGCGCGCCAGCTTTTTCAGGGTAAGGTGAACGCGGACGCGCGCTTTGCCGGAGACGCGCCGCACTTCGCGTCTTTGCAGGCGGGCGCATACCGCGCGGACCAGTTGGGCCCAGAGGGGACCCCGCCGGGCCCAGAGGGCACCCCGGAGAGCGCCCCGCACCCCGCCGCGGCCGTGGAAAAGTTCGCGCCCCGCATTTCCCCCGGCGACATCCGCACCAGGCCGCTCGAGCTTTTCCGCGAATCGCGGCAGTCGCTGGACCTGGGCGCGGCGGAGATTATCGTGTCCGTGGGTCGCGGCATCAAGGAAGCCGCCAACATTCCGCTGATTGAGAAGCTGGCGGAGGCGCTCGGCGCCGAACTCGGGGCGTCGCGCCCCATCTGCGATGCTGGCTGGCTCCCCATGGAGCGGCAGGTGGGCAGCTCGGGGCAGACCGTCGCGCCCAAGATGTACATGGCCATTGGAATTTCCGGCGCCATCCAGCACCTGGTGGGCATGAAGGCATCGCGGACGGTAGTTGCCATCAATAAGGACCCGGACGCCCCTATCTTCGAGGTGGCGGATTACGGAATTGTGGGCGATCTCTTCGAGGTGGTGCCGGCGCTCGTCGAGGCCCTTCAAAGGTCCAAATAGCAGAGCAGGTTGGCGAGTCCTGGCCGAAAGATACTATCGCCTGGCCTTTGTAAGGATTCGTAAAATTGCACGCGCGTTTGACTTTTCCGCTCTACGCCAGCTATACTCTTCCATTCCGCGCCGTATCGACCCCCTCCAAAGTAGGAAACTTTTGGCTGTGGACGTGCGTCTTATGCATCTGGTCGACTGCGATCGGTATTTGTAAAGAACATGAAAATCGTCAACAAAAACGGACGGAAGCCCAATCTTGCCCGGTATCGCAAGGTGCTGGAGGCGAAAGCCGAAGAAGTCCGTCGCAGTATGTCCGCCCAGAAAGCGGCCCAGGTGGTGGCCCGCCTGGATGTTCCCTCCGATGAGGGCGATCTCAGCCAGCAGCATCACGAAGAATGGATCTTCTTGAACCGCAATACCATCGATATGAAGCTGTTGCGCGAGGTTTCCGACGCACTCCTCCGCATCGGTCACGACCACTACGGAATCTGCCTCGAGTGTGACGAGCCGATTTCGGCCAAGCGGTTGGAAGCGGTGCCCTGGGCCCGCTACTGCGTGACCTGCCAGGAGCGCATCGCCGCCCGCATCGCCGACGGCGAGGTCGTCGACCAGTACCAGGACGCCGATCGATAAAGCTCGCCTCTCGCCGAGTCGCGCCGGCGGTAAATCGGCGACCGTCACTGATAGCGATATAGCTTGACCCGCTGGATGCCGCGCGCGCCCGCCGTCAGGCGCACAGGAACGTGTACCGATCCCCGCTTTCGACCAATTGAGGAATGGGCTTTCCCTGCGCCAGCGCCAAGGAAACCGCGCCGGCCAGGATCAACGACAGGCGCATGATTCTGTGCGACATAATGAGCCTCCAGCAGCATACCGCCAAACCATCGCGTCGCCAACATTTCTCTTAAGCGTGGGGGCTGGCCTTTCCCCTCGGCAAGGTGAATCGGGGTACAATAATTCTGCTGTTTGTTACACCTGTTTTGCTTTCCCGAAAGGGTTTGGGGGATTGGCATGGAAAAACCGGCGCAGAACATTCAAGACAGTTTCTTAAACAACGCCCGCAAGGATAAAATTATTCTCACGATCTACCTGATGAGCGGCGTCAAGCTCTCCGGCCGGATCAAGAGTTTCGATAAATACTCCCTGGTGCTGGAGACCAACAATCAAGAGCAACTGATTTTCAAGCATGCCATTTCGACGGTGGTCACGCAGAAGACTACGCACTCATACGCCAGCGGCGCGGCGGTGACGGGCCAGAGCGCTTCGGGCGGAATTCCGCCGGGGGCGCCGGTCCACGCGGACTCTTCGGAGGCTTAGAACACGCCACTGCGTAACCCCGTTCGAGAGCGGGCGATTCTGGTCGGGCTGGAGTGGAAGACCCGCGGCGTCCGCGGCCGCAACAAAGCCGTTCCAGCGGAAGAATCCCTCGATGAACTGGCCGAGCTGGCCGCCAGCGCGGGGGCCCAGATTGCCGAAAGAGTGTTTCAATCGCGCCCGGCTCCGGACGCCGCCACCCTCATCGGCCAAGGCAAAGTGGAAGAGATCGCGGCAACCGTAAAATCCAGCGGCGCCGATGTGGTGATCTTCGACCACGACCTCTCTCCCACCCAGCAGCGCAACCTCGAAAAGGCTATAGACGCCAAGGTCATCGACCGCACCCAGCTCATTCTGGACATTTTTGCGTCGCGCGCGCGGACCCGCGAAGGCCGCCTCCAGGTAGAGCTTGCGCAGTTGAACTACCTGCTGCCGCGCCTCTCCGGCCGCGGCGTCGAGATGTCGCGTCTGGGCGGCGGCATTGGGACGCGCGGCCCCGGCGAAACCCAGCTCGAAACCGACCGCCGCCGGATTGCCCGCCGCATCAAGAAAATTGCGGACGCGCTCGAAGGAGTGCGGGCCGGCCGCGCGCTGCACCGCCAGAGACGGAGCGCCGTTCCGCTCGCCACCCTGGCGCTGGCGGGCTACACCAACGCTGGTAAGTCGACGCTCTTCAACCGGCTCACCCAGGCCGGTGTGGCGGTGGATGCGCGCATGTTCGCCACGCTCGATCCCACCGTGCGGCCGCTGACCCTGCCCTCGCGCCGGCGCGTCCTGGTGAGCGATACGGTGGGGTTCATTCGTAATCTGCCCACCACCTTGGTAAAGGCATTTCGCGCCACCCTCGAAGAGGTAACGGAAGCGGCCCTGGTGCTGCACGTGGTGGACGCCTCGTCGCCCTCCGCCGCCGAGCACACCGCGCACGTCCTCAAGGTGCTGGCGGAGATCGGAGCGGCCCAGATTCCCCAGCTCCTCATCATGAACAAGATGGACCGGCTGCCGGCGGGCGAGACGAATGGCGAGACGGTGTGGCGCCGCTTGGCGGGCGAAGCTGGCGGCCATGCGAATACGCGCGCTGTGGCGATTTCCGCGCTCACCGGCGCCGGCATCGACAAGCTGCTGGCGGCCATCGACCAGGCCCTCCCTCTCGACCCCATTGTGCGCGCCACTTTTCGCCTTTCCGCCGGAGACGGAGCTTCACTGGCTCTGCTCCACGAGTTCGGGCAGGTGCTCGAGACGCGTTACGAGGGCGAGTATTGCGAACTGGAGGCCGAGATTCCCGAGTCCTTGCAGCGGCGCCTTGAGGGGCGCAAGCGAGAATCCACAACCACTGTGGAAAAGATTGTGGGAAACACCGCCGAAGGAATCATTAAAGTGTCGTAACAGAGGCACTTAGAACGACTTGAACCGTACCGCAGCAGGTAGCCGCAAATACCTGTCGGGAAATGGTTTATCCGATTAAACCACAATCGCGGGTGGATGTTGCGGGGCGCATCGCAGAGAACTGCCCTCGAGACCCCGGTTTTCCACAGATTCAATCGCGTAAACCCTGTGGTTGCCGACTACTGGAACGTGTCTGCTAAACTTGAATCGAGATGGCGGTGTAGCTCAGTCGGTTAGAGCGACGGTCTCATAATCCGTAGGTCGGGAGTTCGAGTCTCCCCGCCGCCACCAAACGACCGGCCGGGTCGCCCAGGTCGCCCATCCAGTCTTCCGGCTCAGCCCATGTTGAAAGTCACGGGGGCCGAGATCATTCGAGCCGATCGGGACAGGTATTGAGTTCCTACCTGGATTCAAGCGTTCTGACCTCGTTGTACGCGCCGGGTGCGCATTCGGTTGCGGCGCGGGAGTACCTGCTGCAAGCGGCCAGGCCTTTCCTCCTGACTCCGTTCGGTGAGGCGGAACTGACAAACGCCATCGAATTGAGAGCATTCCGGCGCGAGATCACGGCGGCGCAGGCCCGGGCCGCGCTGGCAAGACTGGCGGCCCACATCGCCGGCAGCGTCTTCCAGGCGGTGCCCGTTCCAGCGGCCGTGTACGATGTGGCCAGGCAATTGTCGCGGAGGCACACCGCGACCCTGGGCACGCGCACGCTGGATATCCTGCACGTGGCCGCCGCCCTGGTGTTGCACACGGATTCGTTCTACACCTTCGACCGCACCCAGGCCCAACTGGCCCGCGCCAGGTGGTGCTGGTCCAGCGCCTGGCGGACGAACGCCTTGATCACGGCCTGGCGGCTCACGTTCAACTCCGCCGCCGCTTGGTCGAGCTCCTGGAGCATAGAGGCCGTGAAATCCACGTTCACCCGCTGAATGGGGCGCACCATCTTGCCGCGGTTCGTAAAGAAACGCGACACATCTTCGCCTCGGTCGGCCATTCGGGCGATGGATTCGGCCGAAGGGACCTTCTTGCTTTCACGAGTTTGCTTCATATAACTCCCGCTCCTCCCGCGTCGAGCGCCACAGCGTCACTAGGTGGCAGTATTCGCCGAGGTTGTCTTCCCTGATCTCAAAGATCACCGTGAACAGGCGATCCTGGACCCATCCGATCGCGCGGTACTGTTCCGGGTCGTCCGACCGCTGGTCCTGGTAATACGGGCGAGTGAAGACCTCTTGCGCCTCAGCGAAGCCGACACCTCGCTTCGGGTTGCGCCTCAGCGACTCGCTCTTGCCTTGCTGAACCGAAATCGCATCGCAGGAGCAGTTTTCTCGTGAGCGGTTCTTGAGTTCCGTCGCCACGCCGCTGGCGACACTCACGCGAAACCCGGCGCCTCAACGCGAGGCTCTTGGTAGGTCGATTTCTGGCCCGAGAATTCATTTTGCAGCCAACGTTTTCAAGAACGGCGGTCGCGTCACTATCAGCTTCGAGACTCCACTTCCTATGGGTCACTTCAGAAGGGCTGCGATTACAGTATTGGAGAAGGCCGCTGCGAGCGAGCGCCAGTTTTCGAGCGGCTGGTACAGGAACGATGCCCGCGAAATTGATTTCTTGACGCGGACTTGCGGTGATCTTCAACAGCAGACACGTGCGACCGTTTAACAAATGCGGCCAACTGGGGCGATACCGGAAGCTGCAACCACTGCTAAAGAAGTCAATCCGCAGCCGCTGTCAAATCCCCAACGACCAGAGCCGCAGAGTACGCCACCAGTGCGACCCGAACATCGTCAACATCTGCGACAGCATCCATGCACGCGCACCGCCCGTTTTTCAAATCCCAATCCTCTCTCTCGCGCCATGCTCACATCATCATTGCGCCGGTCATCCAGGCCGCCTCACAAATAGCTACCCCCGTCTCAATTCCCGCCGCACCCGTTCCACCACCATCGGGATGGCGGCGGCGACTTCCGGGGAAAGTTGCGTCCCCACTCTGGCCGAACTGACCGTCACCAGAATCCAGATGAACTCCGTGTCGCGAAGCGTGGGGGTCACCTGGCGAAGCAAGGCGAGCATGGCGGGGGCCGAGAGGTGATGCGCGTGCTGCTGCCCTGCGAGCGGCGGGGATTCGCGCAGCACGGAAATGCTTCCGGGGACGTCGCCTTCGACGGCGTCGATGAGCAACACGCGCCGGCGCCGCTCCATCTGGTTGGCGCAGCTTAGCACGTCGGTATCGGCGGAAATTACATCGATCCGGCGCGCCAGCCTGCGGTCGTTGGCGAGAACTTCGGCGGCGGCGGCGCCAGCCCCGTCATCCCCCATCAGCGGATTGCCGAGACCGATCACCAGGTCCGGCTTCATCTCCGTATCAAGTGCACGGAGCAGGAAATGCAAGGGTCATACGCGCGCGCAATCATCTGGAGCTTCTTCTTGAGCGTGGGTTCATCGCGCTCCGCGCTTTGTTCGACGGTCTTGCGGAGGTGCTGCTCGAGGCTGGCGGCGTTCATAGCGGTAGGCGTGATGACGTCCGCCGATACGACGCAGCCTTGCTCGTCATAGGTGTAGCTGTGGACCAGAAGCCCGCGGGGGGCTTCCGTCACGCCCACCCCGGTTCCGGCGCGGGGCGTCACGGGGACGCATCCTTCGTCCTTGACGCCGTCATGGATCAGCCGTTCAACCATGTCGAGGGCCAGCCCCAAATCGTTGACCAACTCCACGGCCTGAGCCTTGTTGTTGTCCATGGGATTGTCCGACGGGATGGAAAGCTTCAGCCGCCCAGCGGCCGTGGCGGAACGTTCGGTGAGCCGGCCCGGATTCACCGTCAGGCGCGCCAGCGAACCCACCATAAAGGGGCTGCCGTGGAAGGTACTGTGCTTGGCGTGGGAATGCGCAACTGGCTTCTCGTTGGTCAAGGAGCGGTAATCGGCCGCCGGGACGGTGGCCCGGTCGCCGTTGGAGGCGATCATGAGTTGGTCGCCGGCGTAGTAACGGTCGGAATCGGGAGAGTGCAGCGCGGCGTACGCGGTAGGGGTGTGGCAGAAGCCGGCGTCCGGCAGGGAGGCAATGAGATCGAGCATGGCGTCAGCGTCCGGAATGGCCTCGATGAGGGCGCCGCGGATGGCGATCAACTGGTCGATACGCGGGACCCGCCCGAACCCGCCGGGCACCGCGTTGACGGGGTGGATGGCCCGGCCGCCGATGGTCTCCTGAATCAGATTTCCCAGCCTCTTGAGCCGCAGCCCCAGCATGACGGCGGCGGGATGCTCGGCAGCCACCGCAATGGCGCTGGGGCGGTCGAGGTAGTCCGGCACGGCCAGGAAGAACAGGTGCAGGGCGTGACTTTGAATGCTCTCGCCGCGCAAAAGCAGTTCGCGAAGGAACTCCGTCTGGGGGCTCACTTGGACGCCCAGGGCGTTCTCAGTGGCCTTGAGGGAAGTCAGGGAATGCGCCGGCGAGCAGATGGAGCAGATGCGCGAAACGATGGGCGCAATTTCGTCGTAGCGGCGTCCGCGCACCAGGCCCTCGAGCAGGCGCGCGCCTTCGAACACGTCGAAGCGCACGTTCTTGACGGCATCGCCTTCCAGTTCGACGGTGATGCCCCCGTGTCCTTCCACGCGGGCTAAGTGGTCGATGACGATGGTGCTCATTGGCGGGCTCCTATGGGCGCGAAGGTCCGCAGTTTGTCTTCCACCTGGCGGCGCCCGATGCCCTTCTTCTCCAGCATTTCAAGCATGGAGTTGGGATTGGCGTCGTCGAGCGGCCCGCGGCAACCGATGCACGCGATGCGAAGTTCGGGGCAACGCGCACCGCAGCCGGCCACGGTGAGCGGGCCGCAGCAGACTTCGCCGCGCTCGATCAGCAGGCAGTTGTTCTCCCGCATGCGGCATTCCGTGCACAGCGCATAATCGGGGTAAACGGGTAGATCGCCGTTCAGCAGCCCAGCGATGGCGGCCAGGAACTGATCTTTCTCGATGGGGCAGCCGGTGATGCGGAGGTCCACCTTCACCAGCTCATGCAACGCGCGGGCCGGCATGGAATCGTACCCGTGGCCGGTCTCGCCGTAGATCTCCTCGAGCAGCCGGGCGCGATCGGCGTTGCGATCGAGCGCGGCCACGCCGCCCCAGACGGCGCAGGTTCCCAGAGCCACCAGCAGCCCGGAACGCTGGCGAATGGCCCGCAGCATTTCGGCGTCCCGGTTGGTGAGGACGGCGCCTTCCACCAGGGCCACGTCCAGCGCGCAGCCGGTGTCGTTTCCCGAAGAGCCCATCAGGAAATCCCGGATGTCGATAAAAGCGACCAGATCCAGAAGCTCATCTTCGCAATTGAGGATGGCGAGCTGATCCCCCGCGCACCCGGTAAGGCCGAAGATTCCAACCGTCGGTTTGCCCATCCGCTTTGCTCCTTTCAAATCATCTCGGGCAGGTTGATGGCGTCCCAGTAAGTGAAGATGGGACCGTGCAGGCAGGTGTACTTGTAGCCGATGCTGCAATGCCCGCACTTGCCGACTCCGCATTTCATGCGCCGCTCCAGGGACATGAGAATCCGGTTCTTGGGGAAGCCGAGGTTCAGCAGGCGCTGGAGGATGAACTTGTAGACCACCGGCGGGCCGCAGACCGCGGCGTAGGTGCGCGCCGCATCGATTCTGGCGTGATCGAAGAGGGTGGGCAGCAGGCCGACGTGGTTCTTCCACGTGCCCGAGGGATCCGCGTCCACCGTGAGAAGGCAGTTGATATCGGCGCGGTCCACCAGGGCCACCAGTTCGTCGCGAAAGAGCATGTCCTCGGGCCGCTTGCTGCCGTACATGAGGGTGATGTTGTTGAACTGGTTGCGACGGTCGAGAGCGTACCAGAGCAGCGAGCGGAGGGGCGCCATACCCAAGCCGCCGGCGGCCAGCAGCAGATCGTTTCCGGCGATCTCCTGCATGGGATATCCGTTGCCGTAAGGCCCGCGGACGCCCACCACGTCGTTGGTCCGCATGCGGTAGAGCGCGCTGGTGACTCGGCCGACGCGGCGGACGCACAGTTCCAAAACCTCGGGCCGCGTGGGCGAAGAGGAAATGGAGATGGGCATTTCGCCGGTGCCGGGAATGCTCAGCATAATGAACTGGCCCGGCTGATGGCGGAAGCTGCGAACCAGGTGCTCATCCAGAAAACGCAGCGTGAAGACCTGGGTGTTCTCGACCATCTTCTCGATGCGCACGATACGCGCCAGGTGCGGCTGGTACGGGTTGTCGCTCAAGACGGGATGGTGAGTAGCGACATCATCGGCTAGCAACATGTTCCACCCTCCGCAGGCTCTCGATCACCTGCACGACGTCGATGTTCACGGGGCAGGCGGAAATGCACCGCCCGCAGCCGACGCAACTCGGCCGGCCGTATTCGGCCACAAAACCGCGCTGCTTGTGATAAAAGCGAAACTTGATGCGGCTGGCGCGCGAATGGCGGAAATTCTCGCCGCTGGCGATCAGCGCGTGGCTGGCGAAGAGGCACGAGTCCCAGGAGCGAGTGCGCGTGCCGGCGCGCGAGCCAAGCTCGACGTCGTCC
Organism: Bryobacterales bacterium; assembly: GCA_003170915.1. GTDB lineage: Bacteria > Acidobacteriota > Terriglobia > Bryobacterales > Bryobacteraceae > Fen-178. The sequence continues at coordinate 10,910 of PMYB01000072.1, forward strand.
GCCACGTCGTAGCAGTAGCAGGTGGGGCAGACCATGCTGCAACTGCCGCAGGAAAGGCACTGCTTCCCCAGTTCGTTCCAGACCTCGCTTAGATACTCCATCTCGAAGATCTCGGGCAGGTCGCGGATTTCGACTTCGAGCTGGAAGGCCTTGCGCTTCTCGAGCGAGCGGCTCTTGTATTCGGAGATATCGCCCTGCTCGACGGGTTCGAAGAGGCGGCCGGTGGCCAGCACCATGTCGT
>PMYB01000036.1 GCA_003170915.1 Bryobacterales bacterium
CGGACCGGGCAGCGCGGGCTGGTCGGCCACTCTGACGCCCACCTTTCAATACGGAGGCTTCTTCTTTCGCGGAGACCTTTCTTTTGTTCGGGCGAGCAACTACACGCCGGGTTACGCCTTCGGTCCCACGGGCATGAACCAAAACCAGCCCCGAGCCGTGGCTGAAATAGGATTCATTTTTGGCAACAATATAATTGCGAAGAAACCGTAAATTCAGATGCACAGGGGCGGCTTAGGCGCGAGCAGGGAGTGATCCGCTATCCACAATGACATCGGAGATCACCTTCAACGATCACCTGCTCACCCGGCTGGAGTACCGGCGCGACTGGTCCACCGCCAGTGTGTTCCCCCACGCGGCTATCCCGTTCGTGGGTTCGCAGGACACCGTGTCCGCCGTGCTGGCCAAACTATAGCTGCCCGCGGGGCAGGCCGGGCGGATTATCCTGGGGAGAGTGGCAACTCCTATCGAGCACGCGGGCAGAGGCCGGCTCAAGGTCTACATGGGGTACGCAGCCGGGGTGGGCAAGACGTACCGGATGCTCGAAGAGGCCCAGGAACTGCGGCAGAAGGGCGTGGACATTGTCATCGGGTATTTCGAGCCGCACGGACGCCAGGAGACCATCGCCAAAACCCAAGGTTTCGAATCGGTCCCGCGGCGCGTGATCCCCTACGCCGGCTCGCGCTTCGAGGAGATGGATACCGACGCCGTCTTGCGGCGCAGGCCGGCAGTGGCCCTCGTCGACGAATTCGCGCACACCAACGTGCCCGGATCGGAGCGGCTCAAGCGCTGGCAGGATGTCCACGCGCTGCTCGAAGCCGGCATCGACGTCCTCACCACTATGAACGTGCAGCATCTGGAGAGCTTGAACGACGAGGTCTGGCACGTTACCGGAATACGCGTCAGGGAGACCATCCCGGATTGGGTGGTGGACGAGGCCGATGAGGTGGTGCTGGTAGACCTGACGCCGCGCGCGTTGCGCAACCGCCTGGAACGGGGCGCAATTTATGCGCAGGACAAAGCGCAGCGGGCCATGGAGAACTTTTTCACCGAGACCAACCTCGCGGCGCTGCGGGAGATGGCCATGCGGCACACGGCCCACGAGGTGGAAGAGAGGTTGCACACGCCGCACGCTCCGGATTCGGGGGGCGCCCCGGCGCGCCACGAACGCCTGCTCGTCTGTCTCACGGGCCGGCCGGCATCCGCCATCCTGATTCGAAGAGGAAAGCGCGTCGCCGACTACTTGCAGGGCGACTGCCTGGCGATTCACGTGGCGCCGCCCAATTCCGGCGACAGCGGCCCATCCCTGGTGCTGGCGGCCGTGGAGCGCCACATGAACTTCGCGCGCAACCTGCGGATTCAGACGCACATTGTGGAAGCCGCCGACGTGCCGCGCGCCATCACCGAGTTCGCCCGCGCCCAGCGCATCACGCAAATCTTCATGGGACGCTCCCAGCCCCCGCCCTGGTGGCAGCGTTTCCGCTACACCATCGTCCAGCAGGTGGTGCGGCAGGCGAGCGACATGCAGATCACCATTGTGGCGGACCGACGGCGATAAGGCACAGGCGTTCAGATAGGAGCGGCAAGACCGATTTTGCTTGAAATCGAAGCGCATGCCTTTTCGGAAATTGACGCCCTGGGCTCAGATTCAGCGAGTCTCTCTAGCCTCTTGGACCTCGCTGCGGCAAACAAACGTGAGACTGAGCGAATTATGGATCACTTCCGAGTGCCAGCGCCGCGGCGGCGGTCGAGAACGTAGTCCACGAGGGCGTAAGGTGCGAGTCCTGCGACCAAGTTAATGCCCGACACAATAGCTGCGAATGGCGCAGGCAGGCCGACCGGCCCGGCGATCGCCACTTGCGCCACGGTCAACAGCAACCAAACGAGGTACATTGGCACAATCAGCACGCGCATTGGACCGGCGAGTGCGTGGGCAATCTCGACTTTACCCGCTCGCTCGAGCCCGGCCACGAGAAAAAAGAGGCAGAGCGATAGGACGCCAATCAACAAGAACACGTGACGGCGGAGTACGTGTCGCACTTTGCCCCCATTTGGCTATTAAACCAGATCAGGACGTACGGCGGGCGAAAAACCGGCTGCACCTTATAGGAACGCGGCTCCAACGTTTGCATGCTACTGAGATCGGCTTCGAAGCGAGCCGGCGCGCTTGGCAATCTCGGCCAGGGACCGCAACGCAGCGTTCACCGCCGCCGCGTTCGGAAACAGCTCGGCAACCTCCGGGTCAAGAACGACCACGTTCGATCTCGCCTGTAGTCTCGCGACATACTTCCCGCGGACCAACGTCCCAAAATCCGAGCGCCGGTATTCGGACGGAACCTCGTCCGCAGCCAATTTCTTAGCGTTCTTCATACAGCTTCCTCTCTGTTCGCGTTGCCAGGCGAGCGGTAATAATTCGGATCGCGTCCGGGTGCGCCGTGAAACGTCCACAATTCCGGTCCGGCGGTCCTTGCATGGCCGCTACCTGAGTGGCAGCCGCCGGACGAGAATGTTCTCGCGATCCGCCGAGACTGCGGCGCCTTCCGAGAGGGCGTTCTCGCATTGCAGGCACACCGATTGGATCAAGTCTGCCTGGCCTTGAGCGCCGAGCAGCCCCTGAACGCGCAGCAGCACCACCGAAGGACGCCGGTGGCCGGCCGCTGCAAGGTGCGTGTGGAAATCGTGGTCTAATGTCACACACACCCGTTCGTCGTTCCGGGCCCTTTCCAAGATCTGGATGTCCTCGGCCTGCTCCATCCCGATTTCGGCTACATGCACCGCGTCAATCCCGTGCTGGCGGAGAATCGCTGCCGCATGCGGAGCGAGCCCTGGTCCAACAGAACACTCTTCATGCTACGCGATCAATGCTCAAGCTCTCATCATCGAGAGTCGCTGCTGCATAGCGCAAAGCTTGCTGGAGATCTTCGGGCTCGAGAAAGGGGTACTCGGCGAGCAGCGTAGCTCGGTCGGGATACGTCGCCAGCAGTTCGAGAACGCGACGAACGGTGATCCGCATCGCTCGGATGCAAGGCTTCCCACCGCACTTTCCTGGCTCGACCGTAATCCGATCGAACAAGTCTACTGTCGCCATATACCCAGTTTAGACCATAAGGCCCGTGCGGATGGCCCCACACCGGGATCCCAAGAGGGTTAACGCGCGGTGAGAAGCGAGGCCGAATCTTCGTCGAGATACAGCCACACCCGCGCGTGCGTCCGCACGATAGATCCTGGACAGGCCGGCGTGATGGGGCCTTCCAGCGCGTTTTTCACGGCTTCGGCTTTCCTTTGGCCGGGTACGCAGCAGATGATGTGGCTGGCCGAAACCAGCGTGGGGCAAGTGAGGGTCATGGCCTCTCGGGGCACGGAAGCCAAATCCGGGAAATGGCCCTCGCCCACCTGCTGCCGGCGGCACCTCTCGTCCAGGGTCACCCGCCGGACCGCATAAGGGTCGGCGAAGTTGGCCTCATGCGGATCGTTGAACCCGATATGGCCGTTCTCTCCGAATCCCAGAAAAGCGATGTCGATCGGCGCGCCTCGAAGCAGGGCCGCGTAGCGCCGGCACTCCGCATCCGAATCCGAGGCATCTCCGGCCAGGTAGTGGACCGCGCCGGGGTTCACACGATCGGCAAACCGGGTCTTCACCCAAAGGCGGAAGCTGGCCGGGTGCGAAGCCGGCAGCCCCACATACTCATCGACGTGGAAGACCTCGACGGCACGCCAGTCCGTACCCGAAAGGCGAGCCAGGGCGTCGATCATTTCCAATTGAGAATTGGCGGCGGAGAGAATGATTCGGGCACGGCCGGCCTCGCGGATGCGCCGCTCCAGAATGGGACCGGCCTGCCGGGCGGCGGCGGACCCCAGATCGGGTTTGCTCTGGAAAACGCGTACGGTCAGGTTCCCCGATTTGAATTCCGTGGATGTTGGCATATTGGTTACCACCGGTATCCAGATTCGCATATCCTTTAGAGTATGAACCGACGACATTTTCTGACGGCTTCGGCAGGGGCTGCCTTGCTGGCCGCCGCCGATGCGGATTCAGGGGGGCCTGAATACCAGAAGCCGGTTTTCAATCTCCACAAAGTTCTTGACGCTCCCGTCAAGATCGCTTCCATCGAATTGCTGCAGTCCGGAAACCGTTACTTCGTCCGCACGCGATCGGCGGATGGCGCCGAGGGCGTGATAGAGACCAAGGACATCGTGGACTACATCCCCATCCTGCTGCGGCGGGTGATTCCCCAGTTCCTCGGCAAGGACGCGAGGGATCTCGAGAACCTGGTCGATGCGGTCTACATCGCCCATTACAAGATCGCCGGCCAGGCCTTCTGGTGCCCCGTGGCTTATGTCGAGCAGAGCCTCTTCGACCTGATGGGCAAGGCGGCGCACAAGCCCGCCGGCGAACTGATGGGCGGGGTACTCCGCAAGGAGATTCCCGTGTACCTGTCCGGCTCGGGCCGCGACACGACGGCTGAAGAAGAGGTCGATGTCTACGTCCGGGGCGTGGAGTACACCGGGGCGAAGGCGGTGAAGTTCAAGATCGGCGGACGGATGAGCGACAACCGCGATGCGTCTCCCGGGCGCACCAACAAGTTGCTCGAGCTGGCCCAGAAAAAGCTCGGCGGCAAGGTCGCGCTCATGGCGGACGCCAACGGGTCTTACGATGCGGCCAATGCGATTGAGATCGGCAAGCGGCTCCAGGAGATGAAGTACCTGTGGTTTGAAGAGCCGTGTCCGTGGGAAGAACTGAGCGAAACCAAGAAGGTTGCCGACGCGCTGTCGATGAAGGTCGCTTTCGGCGAGCAGGATACCAGCCTGTGGCTGTTCCAGTGGATGATCGAGAACAAAGTGATGGCCGTGGTGCAGCCCGACCTGAACTACAACGGCGGATTCATACGCGCCGCGCGCGTGGCCCGGATGGCGCGCAAGGCGAACCTGTGGATCTGCCCGCACAACACGCAGACCAGCGCGGCCTCGGTGAATATTTTGCAGTTTGCGGCCACCACCGCCAACATCGGCCCCTACATGGAGTACGTGTGGCGCGCGCCGGCGCGCAAGGAATCCTGGTTCTCGCCCAATTTCGAGATCAAGAACGGCATGATTCCAGTTCCGGCGGGACCGGGGATGGGGCTGGAGTTCGATCCGGACTTTTTGAAGAAGTGCACTGCGGTAAAGCTGTAGGCCGAAAAGGAGATGGCCATGCGCCGGGTTGTTCGAATATTACAGAGCATTGTGCTGGTGTTGGGACTCTGCGGAGCCGGACGGGCGGCGGACGTTGCCGTGGGTACTGCGACTGCGCGTCCGGGCGAGAGAGCCACCGGTTATATAAGGGTGCCGGCCGGTGTAGATCCGGCGGCCGACATCCCCGTCATTGTCATCAACGGCGCCAAACCTGGACCCGTGCTGGCGCTCGTCGCCGGCGCGCACGGGACCGAGTACGCGTCGATCGTCGCCTTGGAGAAGCTGGCGCAGTCGGCCGATCCCTCGGGCCTGTCCGGAACGCTGATCGTCGTGCCGCTCCTGAACGTCGCATCCTTCCTGCAGAAAGTTCCTCACCTCAATCCCGTGGACGGCAAGAACATGAACCGGCTCTATCCGGGAAAGCCCGATGGAACCCAGACGGAACGAGTCTCGTGGGCCATTACCAGGCAGGTCGTCGAGAAGTGCGACTACCTGATCGACTACCATGGAGGAGATCTCGACGAGAACCTCCGCCCATATTCCTATTGGGCGGACACCGGCAACGACCGTCTCGACACCACCTCGCGCGGAATGGTGCTGGCCTTCGGTCTCGACCGCATCATCATCCAGAGAAACCGGCCTTCGGATCCGGTTCCCAGCGCCACGACCATCACGCGGCAGGCGCAGATCAGTGGAAAGCCGTCCATCGCGGTGGAGGCGGGGTATGCCGGCACTACGAAGGCGGAAGATGTGGATGCACTCGTCAGAGGCACCCTGAATGTCATGCGCCACCTGAAAATGCTGCCGGGTGTGGTGACGCCAGTCGAGCATCCCCTGTGGATCGGCCGCTATTCCGTGGTCACGAGCGACCGGGATGGCATCTTCTACCCGCTCGTGGTTCCCGAAGCCTACGTCAAACAGGGGATGAAGATAGGCTACCTGACGGACTTTTTCGGCGAAAAAGTCTGGGATGTGACGGCTCCCGTATCGGGTGTCGTCTTGTACATTGGCGCGGTTCCTTCCATGAAGAAAGGGGACAACATCGCCTATATCGGAGAGATCGTCGACACCCCCTGATCAGCCTTCACGACGGGCCAAGCGCCAGAGGCTGACCCGCGCGGGCGAGGATGCCTGGATCCAATACAGGCTGGGCAGGCCCAGCGCCAGCGTCACCACGTAGAACGATGCCTGCGCCACCAGGATGTACGCCAGGGCCGCGTCCCGGCTGATTCCAAACGGCGTCAGAACCGTCACCGCGACAAACTGGTAAATCCCCACATAACCGGGCGTGGACGGCAGCGCGCTTCCCAGGCCCATGCCGGTGAGCAGCAGCACGGCCACGGTGAAGGAAAAGTGGAGGTGCAGGCCGTATGCCATCAAAATCGTGCCGAAAGCGTCGGTCATCCAGATGGCCACGGTCAGCACGGTGAAACCCAGAAAGCGGCCCACGTTGTGGAAGGCTCGCACTCCGAGCAGCACTTGATCGGCGAAGCGCAGCAGCCGCTCCCTAAGCGCGGAGGGCAGCGACAGCCGCCGCAGCAGATTCCGGCACAGGCTTTCCGTATGCGGCAGCAATGCGATGGCCAGCGCGCCCGCCGCGGCCACCATGGCCGTGGTGCGGGAGAGGTCCTCCATCCAGCGCGGCTTCGCCTCGGCTCCGAGGAGAATCAGCGAACTCCACAACACCAGGGCGATCACGTCCATCAGGCGCTCGCTCAGAGCCGTGGTCAGGACGTAAGTCTTGCTCAGAGACGAACGCGCGCTGATGACGAAGGTCCGCACCAGTTCCCCCGCGCGGGCTGGAAGAAAACTGTTTCCCAGATATCCCGCCATGTTGGCCCTGAACACCAAGCCGACGCTCAAGCGCTCTTCCGCATTGAGAAGGATGCGCCACCGCAGCGAGCGCAGGAAAAACGAAAAGCACGAGCACCCGCATCCGGCCGCCAGGAATCCCCACCGCGCCCCGGCGATGGTCTGCCAAACGCCCTTCCAATCCACGCCTCGCAGCGAGAGATAGAGCAGAACCGCGGCCAGCGGAACGGACAAGATCCACGACCAGGCGCGGCGGCCGAGCTCGAGTTTCACTTCCCCGATCCGGCCGATGTCTCCGCGTCCATGAAGTAGTAGCAGATCATGTGCATCACCATCATGTGGACGTCTTCAGTTTGTCCCATGTGCGGATGCGCGACTTGAATGTGAAGCTGGGCGAGAGGCCCCATCTTGCCGCCATCCCGGCCCGTGAACGCGATGGTGCGGCAACCGATGGAGTTTCCATATTCCAGCGCGCGAACCACATTCGGCGAGTTTCCCGAACCGCTGAAGCCCACGACCACATCCCCAGGCCGCGCAAAGTTCTTCAACTGCTCGACGAAGACGCATTCATAGCCGACGTCGTTGGAATACGCCATGATGGTGGGCCCGGAATCGGTAAGCGCCATGATGCGAAAGCGCGCGGGCCGGTTGTAGCTGGCGCCTTTGACCATGTCGGTCGCGAAGTGCGACGCGGTGGCGGCGCTGCCTCCGTTTCCGCAAACGAAGATCTGGCGCCCTTCCGCGCGCGCCTCGATGAAGATCCGGATGGCCTCGGCCACCTTCTCCAGATCGACGGTTTCGATGGCCTTCAGGATCTCGGCTTTGTAGACAACAGGGAAGTTGCTTGTCATAAATTCGGTGACAGGCTACGAAACCCCGAAATGGGCCGGGCATGCCCCGCCCCTACTTGCGCGAGCCGCGCTGCAGGTTCTTCAACTGCGACTGCCGGACCTTGTTCTTCTTCCGCTTGGGCTTGCTGAAAACGAAGGTGCCGCTTCCCAGATACTCGGCCTTGTAGGTCTTGTCGTCCGCCAAAGGATTCTCCTGTAATGGGCTGGATTGATCCTTCATTGTACCGCGCATTATTCTGGTAGAGAGGATGAAGTCTCAGGAGAACTCCCGTCACCGCCTGGCAGCGGTCTTCCCGCTCCTGCTCCTGCTGTATGCGGGGCCGGCTCCCGCTCAATCTTCCCGCGCCAAAGAGATTTGCGGACTGGCCAACCGCATCGTCCTGGATCTGACCCGGATTTCGGGGATGAAGCTGCGCCACCCGGTCCCTTGCGACTACATCACCAAGGAAAAGATCAACGCCTTCCTCCACCAGCGGATGAAAGACGTCGCCCGCCCCGAGGAGATCCGCGCCGAAGAGCTGACGCTGAAGAAATTCGGTTTCGTGCCGCAGGATTTCGACCTCGCCCAGACCACCGTCGACCTGCTTACCGAACAGGCCGCGGCTTTCTACGATTACAACAAGAAGAAGCTCTTTATCACCGACTCGACGCCCTCCGACACCCAGGAGCCGGTGCTCGCGCACGAACTGTCGCACGCCCTGGCCGACCAGAATTTCAACCTGGCCCGGTTCATCCGCCAGGGACGCAAGAGCGACGACGGATCCACGGCGCGCCTGGCCGTGATGGAAGGCCAGGCCACCTGGCTGATGTCCGAATACCTCGCGCGCAAGAACGGCCAGTCGCTGAAAGACTCGCCCACGCTCGCCTCCAATATGAGCCGCCTGGGCGAAGGCGCCGCCGGCGAGTTCCCCGTCTACGATAACGCGCCGCTCTACATGCGCCTGACGCTGGTGTTCCCCTATGCCAGGGGCATGCTGTTCCAGAACGCCGTCTGCGAGCGAGACGGGCAGGAGGGCTTCGCCGAAGTCTTCCGCCGCGCGCCGGTCTCCACCCAGCAGGTCATTCATCCCGAGGATTACTTCTCGAATGTCAAGCCCACCCAGCCGGAGCTTCCCGACGCTCACCTGCCGCGCGGCTACAAGAGCCTTGTAGGCGGCACGCTCGGCGAACTCGATCACGCCGTGCTCCTCGAGCAATTCGCGGGCAAGCAGCAGGCCGCCGACATCGCGCCGCACTGGCGCGGCTGTAACTTCGAGCTGCGCGAGAACAAGAAGGCCGGCCGCGTGGTGTTGCTTTACGCCGCCGAATGGGACAGCGAAGAAAGCGCCGGCCGCTATTTTGCGGCCTACCGCGAGGCGCTCGAGAAAAAGTGGAAGAAGATGTCGGTGGCTTCAGAGACCGCCGATTCCGTGACCGGCTCCGGCGACGACGGGCGCTTCGAGCTTCGCCGCAAAGGCGCCATCGTCACCAGCGTGGAAGGGCTCGACGCTGCGATAGACTGAGATCTATGTCGAAGCGTCGATTCCTGGCGCCGGCCCTGGCCTTGCTCTTTTTGACGGCGCCCTTCGTCAAGGCGATCAACCTGCCGCGCCAGTCGCCCGAGTTCGCCATCAGCCTCAACAACGGCCAACAGGTGCTGGTGAGCCAGTACAAAGGCAAGGTGGTGGTGGTGGCGTTTATCCTGACCTGGTGCACGCATTGCCAGGCGACCATCGGCTATCTGATTCAGGATCAGAAACTGTATGGCCCGCGTGGTTTTCAGGCGCTGGCTTCGGCCATCGACGACGATGCCGCCGCCAAGCTGCCGGAGTTCATCCGGCAGTTCAATCCACCGTTCCCCGTCGGTTTCAACAACCCGCTCATGGCGATCGACTACCTGGAACATCCGCACATGCTGACCCCGCACATGCCGATCCTGGCGTTTATCGACCGCCAGGGCGTAATCCGCGCGCAATACGAAGGCGATGACATATTCTTCGCCGAAGATCGGCGGGAGAAGAACATCAGCGGCAAGATCGAGGAGTTGCTGAAGGAAGCCGCCCCGTCCAAGAAAAAGCGTTAGGTCACAGCTTTTCCAGGACCTGTTCGAGTACTCCCGCCTCCGCTACGCTGCCCTGTGCGATGCGCGTGGTTCCACCGCCGCGGCCGCCCGCTTCGGTGAGGGCCGCCTTGAGGGTTTTCCCCGCGTCGATGCCGGCATCCGCCGAAGTCGCCAGCAGCACCGAGGGAGGGTCGGCCAGGGTGGCAATGAAGACGGCTTTCGGCTGCGCCGTGAAGTTCTGCGCGATGGCACGGAGTTCTTCGAGGCTGCCCTTCACGACGCGCCGCGTGACGCGCCGCACGCCGTCCGCGCCCGGGGCCGTCGCCAGATAGAGTTCCCTGCCCTGGTAGGCCGCGAGGTCGAGTTCCAGCTTGCGCCGCGCCTTGTCATTGACGTGCGCCGTTGCCAACTGCGCCGCCACCATCGCCGGGAGTTCCTCGAACTGCGCCGAAAACAGTTGGGCCGTTTTGGACAGCGCCTCGTAATCCGCGCGCGCCCGCCGCACCGCCCGCCCGCCGCACAGGAATTCCACGCGGACGGTCTGCCGCACTTTCTCGATCTTGCGGAGGAGAATCGGCCCCACCTCCCCGGTGGCGCGCACGTGGGTGCCGCCGCAAGCGCTGCGGTCTAGCCCTTCGATGGAAACGATGCGCAGGGTGCCTTCGCGGTCCGTAGGTTTGCGCAGCCCCTGGACCTCCGCCGCTTGCTGGAAGTCGACCGCGACGGGACGGTTCTCAAAGACGATGTCGTTGGCGCGCCGCTCGGCCTCCAGCACCGCGCCCGGCTCCACGACGCCGCCTTCCAGGTCGATGGTGGAACTCTCCGCGCCCAAGTGGAAGCTGACGGTGCGCAATCCGAGACGCTCCTCGAACACCGCCGAGAGCACGTGCTGGCCGGTGTGCTGCTGCATGTGATCGAAGCGGCGGCTCCAGTCGATGGCGCACTCCACCGGCCCGCAATCGAGCGGCGCGGCGAGGTGGTGCGCGATGCGCTCCCCTTCATCGGCGACGTCCAGAACGGGAACGCCGGCGATGGCCCCGGTGTCGCAGGGCTGCCCCCCGGAAGCGGGATAAAAGGCGGTGCGATCGAGGTAGACGGTGCGCCCGTCCGCGGAGCGTTCCACGATGCGCGCGGTGAACTCGCGCAGGTAGGAATCGGTGTAATAGAGGCGGTCGGTCATGGAGACACTGCTATTGTGGCAGATGGCCGTATGCGGTTGCACAACCCCCGTTTATCCGAGCCGCGACCGTAAGGGAGCGATGTCGGCGCCCATGCCGTTGCGCAACCCCCGCCCGTTTGGCTACGGTGGAAGGGTTGGTTGCTTTCGCAAGCGCCCGTAGCTCAGTTGGATACAGCGTCTGGCTACGAACCAGGGGCTTGACCTCTGCTCCTTCACGTTGATTCTACTCCTCTTATTATCCGAATTGCAATAGGGAAAACAGGCTAGCCAGACACTCAAATAAGGTTTCGTGCAAGTCAGGTTCACCCTTGCGGCCCCAAAGTCATCGCCAAACCAGCTACACTATCCCGCTCTTAAACGCCGATTACCCCTGGCTGAGCGCCTGACTCTAGGTAACCCCCTAACCCCGATCTGAACACCCCCGGTGCCATGCTGGGGGGCAGGGTGAACCGAAGCAGGGGAGGTAAGTCTGTGGATGGGCGCTATTCTCCGGGGAGAGATTAACGTCCGTTAATTTCCTGCAGTCTGCGCGGGTGCATTTTCGGGCCGCTTCTTCGGTGTACCGGTGTACCCCCCTTGCAAACGGCAAGGGGACAGGGTACAAAGGGATTCATGTTGAAAGTACTTTTCGACTGGAGCGGCGTAATCGCACTAGTGATTGCGGTCGTACATTTCGTTTTTCCAGAACTTGGTGCTGCCGTGGGGCGTTCTATTTCGAATAGGTTTGCGATGCGTTCTAGAGCGAAAACCGAGAAACGCATTCGCAAATTGCAGGAAAAGCTAGTGAGGGTTGAGCAGTTGCCAATCCTCGACCATTATCAGGATGCGGTAGTCAGCGTTCTTTTAGACGTGATGACACTTGTTATGATTGTTGGTGGTATGGTAATGTATCTATTCATCTTACATTACGGTCCTGTCAGGATGGCTCATCTACGCGAATTACAAAACGACAATTGGTCTGACTGGTTGTTTGTCATCCTTTCTGTGTTGCTCGTGGTAATCGGCATTGGTAGGAGCCAGTACCTTAAGAGGTTTCGGTCAGACCACTCGCTGAAATACAAAGAATTGCTCAAGAAGAATATTGAGGAACTTCAGGCGCGCTTAACTTAATCATCCTTGGTTGTGGACCGCTTTGTTCTCCGGCAAGTAGTATTTGCATTTTCGCCCGTGCCCTAGGCTTCGGACAGCAAGATGCGGAAGGGCATCGCAGCAGGTCCGCGGAGGTTGTAACGCAGTGTCACTTTTTGATTGGGTTTAGTCTTAACATAGAGGCAAGTATGCCCATTCTGGCTAGGTATTTTACCAAGAACGTGATCCCCTCGAAGTCTTCGTGATGGAATGGCGTAGGCTGAGGCCTGTTCGGACTATTAACGAAGTGATGGAGGTCGCCACGGGTATGAACAATAACATGCATGAAGCCGTCAAACGTGAGCGGTTGTTTCATGCGGTCTAGCATACTTTTCACTTGGTTGATGTGTCGGATGTCATGCTTGTCGTTCAGATATCGGTTGAGGGACTCCTTGAGTTCGGCGCTGGACCTAAATGCTTCGAGCACCTGGGCGTTTTTGGTTTTTCCTTTTCCATACAATCCTTCAAGGGCGAAATAGTAATTGTAGAACGAGTTTATGAATTTGGCCTCTGAGAGTTCGTTCTCGCCTTCACGATAGAACGATTGGATATCCACAAGTGGCTTATATAGGCGGCTCGTGAGAGCCAGTGCTGCGAACTCTCGGTCACGCCCACTCACCGGTTTGAGTTCACCGCGTCCCATTTTAAAGTCTAGCAGAGGAGCCCGCTCCGCGGGTGGTGCTTCTTCTTCACTTTCAAATACCACGTTCAGTTTAGGGCTGCCCCAGTTCACGCTTTGCACAGGAAAAGTCATGGAGAGAGTGGATTCCAAGCACTGAAGTTCAGAGATCAGTTCGCCATATAGGTTCTCATCGAATTGGGCATGGACCGCCCATGGTGCACGTTGCGGGTTTAGTGGCGTGACCGGCTGCATCCCCCATTTGAAGAGTTCCGGATGTTTTACATTAGCGCTGATGCGGATTCTGTTCCAGACACCCTTATCGTCGCGTAGGAATGACGTCTCCTTACCTTCATTTCTGTAGGTAATGTCCTGGGCCAAAATGACCTTGGAATGGACGGCACAATCAAGCTGGAACTTCATCAGTGGCGAGTTTAGCACTTGTTTGCGCCCTGCGGATAAACCGGCTAGAATTCAGGAAAGCCCTTAACTTGGCACTTTCTCGGAGACACCCTTGAGCAATGTTGCCGTGTGGGTACGAGTTTGGTTGACGCCCTTCGGCTTGAAGGCGATGAGCGTTCTGATCTGCTCTGGCGTGAGCGTGGCCAGAATCTTCTCCTCTTCCTTCTGCGCGCGTTTCCACCGCCGCGGCCGCCGGCTTCGGTGAGGGCCGCTTTGAGGGCTTTTCCCGCGTCGATGCCGGCATCCGCCGAGGCCGCCAGCAGCACCGAGGGAGGGTCGGCCAGGGGTGGCAATGAACACGGCTTTCGGCTGCGCCGTGAAATTCTGCGCGACGGCGCGCAGTTCTTCCAGGCTGCCCTTCACCGCGCGCCGCGTGACGCGCCGCACGCCTTCCGCGCCCGGCGCCGTCGCCAGGTAGAGTTCCCTGCCCTGGCAGGCCGCGAGGTCGAGTTCCAGCTTGCGCCGCGCCTTGTCATTGGCGTGCGCCGTTTCGAGCTGCGCCGCCGCCATCGCCGGCACTTCCTCGAGCGGCGCCGAAAACAGTTGGGCCGTTTTGGACAGCGCCTCGTAATCCGCGCGCGCCCGCCGCACCGCCCGCCCGCCGCATAGGAATCTGCCGCACCTTCTCCAGCTTGCGGAGCAAAATCGGCCCCACCTCCCCAGTGGCGCGTACGTGCGTTCCGCCGCAAGCGTTGCGGTCCAGCCCTTCGATGGAAACGATGCGCAGCGTGCCTTCGCGCTCCGTAGGTTTGCGCAGCCCCTGGACCTCCGCCGCATCCTGGAAGCGCACCGCCACGGGACGGTTCTCAAAGACGATGTCGTTGGCGCGCCGCTCGGCCTCCAGCACCGCGCCTGGCTCCACGGCGCCGCCTTCGAGATCGATGGTGGAACTCTCCGCGCCCAGATGGAAGCTGACCGTGTGCAATCCGAACCCCTCTTCGAACACCGCCGAGAGCACGTGCTGGCCGGTGTGCTGCTGCATGTGATCGAAGCGGCGGCTCCAGTCGATGGCGCACTCCACCGCTCCGCCATCGAGCGGCCGGGCGAGGTGATGCGCGATGCGCTCCTCTTCGTCGGCGACGTCCAGCACGGGGACGCCGGCGATGGCCCCGGTGTCGCAGGGCTGCCCACCGGAAGCGGGATAGAAGGCGGTGCGATCGAG
>PMYB01000041.1 GCA_003170915.1 Bryobacterales bacterium
CCCAGCGGATCGGCGCTGGCCCCGGCGGGCCCGAAGGGCACCCCGGCCGCCATCTCCCCGATGCCGCCGCCCATCATTCCAGGACCGCCGGGGCCGCCTGGGCCTCCCATCCCGCCTCGGCCGCCCATCATTTCCATCATCCGGTCGCGCCTGGCCTGCTCATCCGCCGCCGCTCCCAGACCGCCGCTCATGCTGCCGTTCACCACGTACGACGCATCGGCGTCGGCGCTGCCGCCCAATTCCGGAGACGGTGCTTCGATGGCGGCCGACGCCAGCGCCTGCGTGCCCTCTTCGGTGGCCGTCACGGACATGTTCTGGAAGCCGGGGCCGCCCCTCCCCGCCCGCCCCGGACCACCCGCCGCCGCTCGCGCGCGCGGAGCGGAACTGGGTGCCGGCTGCGCCGCTTCTTTCTTCGGCTCAGGTGCGGGTTTTGGCGCGGCTGGAACTGGGGGCGCGGACTTGGCCGCCGCCACCGGCGGAGTTGCCGCTCCACCGGGCCGCGGCATCTCCAGCGTCCAGTCTTTGCTGCTCGCGTCGTCCCCTACGGTGACTTCGCCCCGGAGGGTCTGGAACCCGAACATCTCAATCTGGATCTCCCAGACGCCGGGGGTCAGGTCCAGCGCGTAACGTCCGGCTGCATCCGTGTACACTACGACCTTGGCGCCCCCCTGCCGGGCGGTTACCGTGGCTCCGGGAATGAACTGGTCCGCGGCGCGAACGGAACCGTTATGCTGGGCCGCGGCAAGAAACCCGGGACCCAGCAGGATGGCACCGACAAGAAAGGAGCGCAGCACGGGACTCTGCTAATGATTCCCTCCTACGCGGAGTTAGTTCGCCTTTTTCGCTGTGAACTCGATAGGCGGAGGCGCGTTGTCCATGCCTTCCATGGCGCGGGAAAACTTGATCTCGCTGCCGGAGACCTTCCCTTTGAACACCATCTTCATGTCGTTGCCGCCGAAGTTCCGCACCACGACGAAGGATACGTCGTCGCCGCTGGTCTTTCCGTCGGTGATCTCCACCGGGCCGCCGCGGCCGCCATCCATCGTGCCCGTGAGCTTGGCGCCGTCAACCTTGAATACAAAGGTGGTTTCCGCCATGTTGCCGCTGCGCCCCGGAACCTGCGCGGTCCATTTCCCCGTGACGTCGGCAGCCGAAGCTGCAAATGCAAAGATGCCCAGAAGGGCAGTCAATAGTAATGTTCTCATGCAAGCTAAGATGGTTCTCGCCGGGGCGAAAGTTACAGCCAAACGCCTCTTATTAAAGCCCCTTCTTCACCAGAAACGCGATCAGGTCGATCACGCGGCAGGAGTAGCCCCATTCGTTGTCGTACCAGGCCACCACCTTCAACAGGTTGCCGTCCAGCACCTTGGTCAACTGCCCGTCCACGATGGAACTGTTGGGGTTGTGCAGCATGTCGGTGGACACCACGGGATCTTCCGTGTAGGCCAGAATGCCCTTCAACTCGCCCTCCGCGGCGGCCTTCAGCGCGGCATTGACTTCCTCGGTGGTCGTCGCCTTGCCCAGCAACGCCACCAGGTCCACCACGGAAACGTCGGGCGTCGGCACGCGCATGGAGTACCCATCCAGCTTGCCCTTCAACTGCGGCATCACGAGGCCAATGGCCTTGGCGGCGCCCGTCGTGGTGGGGATCATGTTCAACGCGGCGGCGCGGGCCCGGCGCAGGTCTTTGTGCGGGAAGTCGAGCACGTTCTGGTCGTTGGTGTAGCTGTGGATCGTGGTCATCGATCCCTTCTGGATGCCGAACTTGTCGTACAGCACCTTCACCACCGGCGCCAGGCAGTTGGTGGTGCACGAAGCGTTCGAAATAATATTGTCCTTGGCCGGGTTGTAGGCCTTCTCGTTCACGCCCAGAACGATGGTGATGTCTTCATTCTTCGCGGGGGCCGAGATGATGACCTTCTTGACCGTTCCGCGAATATGCTTGCAGGCCTCTTTGGCGTCCGTGAACTTGCCCGTCGACTCGATCACGATCTGAGCGCCCACCGACGTCCAGTCGAGTAGCGCCGGGTCCTTGCAGGCGAATACCTTGATCTTCTTCCCGCCGACCGTGAGGCTGTCGGCGTCCGCCGTGACTTCCACGCCGAGCGGTCCCAGCACGGAATCGTACTTCAACAAGTGGGCCAGCGTCTTCGTATCGGTAATATCGTTCACCGCCACGAATTCGATATCATTGCGATGCAATCCAGCGCGGACCACATTCCGGCCAATGCGGCCGAAGCCATTAATGCCAACTTTGACTGCCATTTTTTCTCCTGTTTTTAAATGAGGGATAAGGTTAACACTAAGGATATCAGGAGCCGTGTATCCCGAGCAATCACCGTTCGTACGCCACCTTCCCGCCCACAATCGTATACACCACGTCCGTGGCCACGATCTGGTCTTCCGGAACGGTCATGATGTCGCGCGAAAGCACCGTGATGTCCGCCAGCTTGCCCGGCTCGAGCGAGCCTTTCAGTTTCTCCTCGAACGCCGCATACGCGTTCGACCACGTGTACGACCGCAGCGCCTCCTCGCGGCTCATGCGCTGCTCGGGGTAGAACACCGAACCGTCCTTCAGCTTGCGGCTCACCGATGCGTAGAACGACGCCAGCGGGCTGACGTCTTCCACCGGCGCGTCCGTTCCGTTCCCCACCACCGCGCCCGATTGCATGAGCTTCTGCCATACGTAGGCCCCCTCTTCGGCCCGGGCCGGCCCCAGACGCAGAATCACGTAGGGGCCGTCGGACGTGCAATGAATCCCCTGCATGGCCGCCACCACGCCCAGCTTCCCGAAGCGCGGGATATCGGCCGCGCTGAGGTGCTGCGCGTGCTCCACCCGCCAGCGCAGGTCCTTCTTTTCGGGATGCTCGCGGAACACCTGCTCATAGATGTCCAGCACCTCGCGGTTGGCGCGGTCGCCGATGGCGTGAATACAGAGTTGATACTCGTGCTGGATGGCCAGCTCCGCGGTCTTGCGAATATCGGCCGGGTCTTCCGTGTTCAACCCGCGGCTGTCGGGCTGGTCGGCGTACGGCGCCAGCAGCCACGCGCCGCGCGACCCCAGCGCGCCATCCATCTGCCGCTTGATGGCTCGGATGGTGAGATAATTCCCGCCTGCCCCGATGACCCGGTAGCGGTCGAGGTTAGGCTCCAGTTGCTGGTTCGACGTCCGCAGCATCACCCACATGCGCAGCCGCAGCTCGCGGTTCTCGGCCATGCTCCGGAACACGTCCACCGTTGGAAGCGGCGATCCCGCGTCTTCGAATGTGGTGATGCCCTTGGCGAGACACTCGTTGGCCGCCAGGTTAATCACCTTGCGCAGGTCGGTTCGAGCCGCCCTGTAAACCCGGTTGACAAGCCCCTCGGCTTGCTCGCGCAGCAGGCCGGTCGGGTTGCCCTGCTTGTCTTTGAGGATTTCCCCGCCCTGCGGGTTGGGAGTCTCGCGCGTGATGCCCGCCGCCTCCATGGCCTTGGCGTTGACGAAGGCCGCGTGCCCGCTGGCATGCGTCAGCAGCACGGGGTTGTTGGGCGAAACTTTGTCGAGCGAGCCGTGCAACGGAAAGCCTTCCACGTTGGGCTCCGGCGCGTGCTCCCACTTGGATTGGTGCCATCCGCGCCCCACGATCCACTCGCCTGGCTTGGCTTGCTTTGCCGCGCGCGACACCTCGGCCACGATCTCGTCCCACGTGCGCGCCTCCCGCAGGTCCAGCCCCAGGCGAAACTCGCCCACCCCCGTGAAGTGCCCGTGCCCCTCGATGAAGCCCGGAATCGCGAGCATGCCGTGCAAGTCGATGACCTTGGTGCCAGGCCCGATCCATTTCGCAGCGTCCGTGTTGCCGCCCAGCGCCGCGATCCGGTCCCCGCGCACCGCCATGGCCTCGGCGGCCGGCCGGTCGGCGTTCATGGTGACGATCTTTCCGTTCCGCAGCACCAGGTCCGCGGGTTGACCGAAGGCCACTGCACAGGCCACAAACAAAATTGCACGCATGGACATTAGAATACAATGGGGCAGAATGCCAGCGCGTCCGGACCCGCTACGTATCGCCATTCAGGTGACCGTGTACGTGGCGCTCTATTTCGCCACCGCGTACTTCTTCTTCGGCCCGATGCTGCTATGGATCGGCGGATACCTCACCGGCACGATCGCGACTGGCTTCCTGGCCGCTGTGTTCGCCAACTGGCTGGCCCTGCGCATCTACGAAAACCGCCCCGTGAGCGACGCCGGCCTGTGGCTGAGCCGGGCTTCGGCGGACAACCTCTTGTTTGGCCTGATCGGCGGCATTGGCTCCGCCTGCCTGGTGCTGGCGCCGCCGCTTCTGGTGGGCGCGGCCCGCATCGTGCGCACGCCCGCGGAGCAGCCGTCCGCCGGCGCCATGGTCTATCTGATCATTCTCCTCGCCGCCGGCGCCGCGGGCGAGGAACTGTTCTTCCGCGGCTATGGCTTTCAGCTTCTGCTGGCCCGCTGTGGACCCTACGCCACCATCCTGCCGGTGGGCGTCCTCTTCGCCCTGCTGCACTCGGCCAACCCCAACGCCACCTGGTTCAGCATCGCCAACACCGCCGGTTTTGGCATCCTGTTCGGCTACGCTCTGCTCCGCAGCCGCGACTTGTGGCTGCCCATCGGCCTCCACTTCGGCTGGAACTTTGCATTGCCGCTGTTCGGCGTGAATGTCAGCGGGCTTAGAATGAAGGTGACGGGCTACGAGATGTCGTGGACCGCCGGCCACCTCTGGAGCGGCGGCGACTACGGCCCGGAAGCCAGCCTGCTGACTTCCGTGGTGTTGTTCGCGCTATTCGCCTACCTCTGGAAGGCGCCTATTCGCCGGCAGCCCTCGCCGCTCACCGACCCGTCCGCGGAAAGTGCCGTATGCGAGCCATCGCCACCGTCGCCGTCCTGAGCCTGCTGCCGTCGCTGGCCTTCGCCGGCAACAAGCTGACCATGGAAGACCGCATCGAGCTGACCCGCGGGCTGATGGCCGAATACGGCACCGTGAAGGTGCTCCTGCCCCGCTCCAGGAAACCGCTCGAATTCGACGCCAAAACCGGATACGACAAGCAGCAGTGGGCGGAGATCGCCAAGGAAAGCGGCCCCGCCGCGCGCACCGGCGACCAGGTCCAGATCACCAAGATCGAACTGGAAGACGACAAGATCGTGCTCCAGATCAACGGCGGCTTCAAGGGCGGCCGCAAGTGGTATGACAACGTGCAA
Source organism: Bryobacterales bacterium (assembly GCA_003170915.1). Lineage (GTDB taxonomy): Bacteria > Acidobacteriota > Terriglobia > Bryobacterales > Bryobacteraceae > Fen-178. The sequence continues at coordinate 5,210 of PMYB01000041.1, forward strand.
GTCGGCATGGGCGGCGCCACGGCCCCCATTTCCCAAGGCTCCAACGCGCCCGGCGGCACTTCTATTGCGATCCTCTTTCACCAGCCCCTGGAGCCGGTCAAGGCGGCGGCGATCAAGAAGATGCTGGCGCCGGTGATCGATTTCGAGCCCCACAGCGTAACCGAAATCTACTCCGAGACGCTCCCGCCCGAAGTACAGCAGGCCATCAAGGACAAGCGCGTCACCGAGGGGATGAACCGCGAGCAGGTGGTCATGGCGCTAGGCCGTCCGGCCCACAAATCGCGCGAAACCAAGGACGGCTTGGAGTTGGAGGACTGGGTCTACGGCACGCCGCCGGGCAGGATCACCTTCGTGACCTTCAACGGCGACAAAGTGATCAAGGTGAAAGAATCCTACGCCGGCCTGGGAACGCAAGTGGCCGACCCGCCGGTGGTCCGGTAGAAATAGGTGACTGGCAATGGCTGATTCGCGATTCGTTTATGTGACCTACATACGCACGACGCCTGAGAAACTATGGCAGGCGCTGACCGATCCCGAATTCACCCGTCGATTCTGGTCCGAATGCTGGCAGGAGTCCGAATGGAAAACCGGAACATCCTGGCGGCTCATGATTCCCGACGGGCGGGTTGGAGACAGCGGCGAAATTCTGGAGATCGACCCGCCACGGCGGCTCGTCGTGTCCTGGCGCAACGAATTCAAACCCGAGTTGCGCGAGGAAGGGTATTCACGCATGACTTATGAACTGGAACAGCAAGGCGGTTCGGTCAAGCTCACGATTATCCACGAGATGGATCGACCCGGCTCGAAGTTCATCGAGGCGGTGTCGGGCGGGTGGCCCATGATCCTTTCGAGCCTCAAGAGTCTCCTCGAAACAGGCGAGCCGCTCGAAGAGACACACCATTGGCCGAAGGGGATGTGAGGTCGAGGCTTCCTCTACCATGAAAGAAATGGAACGCGAGGAGAAGCGCGAGCAACTCCGGCAGGACGCGCTTGCCGCGTGGGCCGGCTATCAGACCACCGGCCTGCACGTCACGGCCAAGGAAGCCGACGCCTGGCTGGCCAAGCTCGAAGCGGGCAAGCGCGCGGCTATCCCCAAATGCCACGCCTGAGGTAGTCCTCACTGCACAGCGCGGATCTTTTCCGCGCGGCGTTTTCTGGCGGTGGCTGAAATGTGCGTTGAGGACAGTTTTACGAGGTTGGAGTTTTGGCCTTACGTTTTAGATCTAGGCTTTCGAGTTTTTTCGGCATTACATAGACGTGCTGGAAGAAATCGTGGGTAAACTCCAGAAGCAAATCAGCGTCGTCAGTCGTGATATCCTCCAGCCCGTCTGATGGCGGATGCGCCCCACGATTCCGTCCAAGCCTGATCTTGTGAGCCATATCTTTGAGGGGAGCAGTGATCTTTCCCTGCGAGGCTAGCCAGTCGATTTGCTCGCGGATTTTCATATCAGGATCGGCTCCAAGGTTAATGCAACCTGCCTCCAGGGCACGACCGCACATGGAGACGCTGGCCTTGAAGGCTTCTATCCATTGGCACCGTATGGCTTCTTTGAAGTCCGCTGCAATGTCCGCCGGGATTTCAAGAGAAATATCATCATTCGGTTTTCCCAGAGGATAATACTCTACATGCTCACAGCGCGACTGGTGCTGTGCATCCCTTTTTACAATCCCGAGAATGTACCTCTTGCAGCCCTGGCACTGCATGCCAGCCAGTAGCCTAAACCCAGTTACCTGGTTATGCGGATTTAGGATTGGTTCAGTGTTGACGCTCGTAACCGTCATGAATACTGTTGCACGCGCGCAATGCGGGCAGGTTCCGCTCAACGAAAACTTATTCTCTTGTGGATTGCCGAGAAGCGTTGCTTCCATGTCGGTTGACCAGTTTTTCCAAAGGCTCGTCTCGCAGGCCAGCAATTCGAGTACTTCTGCTAAAGCGCGGCGCATGATACACTCCAATCAGCCCGCCTTTAACACTGTCCCGAATGGGGTCCAGCCATCCAGAACAGTGGCAGCCGATTAGAGTTTTCGCGCTCGCCTTATCCTACCGCCGTGCGCTGCCGGTGTCTATGCCAGCAGTTCCGCCAGTTTCCGGGCTGGCGCTATTCTGTAACGAGACCTGACGATGGCGAATCTCGATTGGTCGCAATGCCCCGCCGTGGAGAGCATCCCTGGCAAGGGGAGTGGCGCGTGGGTGCTGCGGGGAACCCGTATGCCGGTCGCCGCAATTTTCGAGAATATCGAAGCCGGAGCCAATATCGACGACATCATCTCCTTGAAGCCGGACCGAGTCGTTCTGCCGAGTCGATCATAGAGAAGCCGGAATCTCCATTTTGGACTCCAGGGTCCTACTTAGCGTACGCACAGCCGCTATCCTTGTCTATGCAGTGGAATCCGGTTTGCCGAACTCGTCGAGAATCCGGGCGATCTGATCCCTCAAGACCGGGCTCTCATCGCTGGCTGCGCGCCACACAATTTCCCAGTCGATGCCGAAGTATGCGTGTATGAGAATGTTGCGGAAGGCTACGACCTTCGGCCACAGTACTTCGGTGTGGCGGTCCTTCAGTTCGTCAGACACGCGAGACGCAGCCTCGCCGATCACAGCGAGCTTCTGGACGATGGCGCTCCGCACCATCTCCGATTCTCGAAAACCCGAGAGCCCGGACTCAGCGACGAACCGGGCGATGTGATCCGCAGCTTCGACAATGTCACGTAAGTACAGCTCTTCACGCCGCATAAAGGAGCCGCATCTCGCCCAGCACCGACGCCCGGATCAGCGGCTTGAGCCCGTTCTTAGAAACCAAATCCACTTTGCGGCCGAGTAGCTTCGATAGATCCAGCATCAGGCCGGCATAGTCCATCAAACCGATGTGGGCTTCAGGAAGAAACTCGACAAGCAAGTCGATGTCGCTATCCGCACGAGCCTCCCCGCGCGCCGCCGAACCAAACACCGCGAGCTCCCGCACCTGGTATCGCCGGCACAGGTCGGCAAGGCTGATTTCGTCAACTTCCACAGGGCCGACGCTAACCATCGAACTTGCTCCTCACGGTGTCCATTATCTCTTAGAATACCCGCCGCGGGCACCGCCCATCCACTCTCCCCTTCAACCTCTCTTCCCGCCGCCGCATCTGGGGCGTGTCCTCAATGGCCAGCGCCTGGCTTGTCATTTCCAGCGCCGCCGCATAGTCGCGCGCGCGGTGCTCGTAGTGCTTGGCGAGTTCTTCGAGCGCGCGCACGCGGTACGGGTTGCGCGATTCCGTCAGTTCCGTTACCGCGGCCAGCGCGGCGTCCTCACGGCCCAAGCGCTTCTCCACCACACCGATATCCCACAGCGTCTTGAACAGCAGGCCGTCCGGCAGGCCCATCTCCACCGCGCGGCGAAACAGGCGCAGCGCTTCTTCCTGTCGCCCGGCCTGGAGCAGCCACCGCGCCAGGCCGACGAGGTCCGCGCCATGGCGCAGCGCGGCGCCCTCCGGTTGGCGGAAGGCGAATGGCACGATGGCGGTCAGACACGCCAGCGAAAGAATATCCAGAGCGTTGTGATGGAAGATCGGGACCAGCCGGAAAGCCTGCTTCGTGCGCAAATATTCGAAGTAGCAATACGGGATCATCTCGCCCGGCAAATCGCCCTGGCGCTCCACCCCGAGGATCTGGCTTTCCAGGTCCACCAGGCGGCAGCTTTCCAGGCGCAGCTTCCACAAGCGGCGCGCGCCGAACAGCAGGTCGAGGTGCTGCATGCGGTCGAATGGATGCCCGGGCGCCCGCGCCATGCGGTAGCGCGTCTCCAGCAGCGGCTGGTCGTATGCCTTGCCGTTATAGGTGATGAGGACGTCGAACTGCGCCAGGTGCTCCGAAAGACGCCATAGCAGCGATGCCTCTTCACCGTAATCGCGCATGAAGAACTGACGCAGGCGGAATCCCGCGGCGTCGATCGCGCCCACGCCCACCAGAAAAGCATAGGTCCCGGTGCCGCCCGCGAGGCCCGTGGTCTCGGTATCGAGGAAAGCCCATTTCAACGGGTGCGCGCGCGCGACCGTCCCGGCCGAGAGCGGTCCCAGCAGATCGTCCGGTAGCTCCGCCAGGTCCGCGATATCCACGCTGCCGTGGCGGCGGTGGCGCTCCCAGAGTTTCTCGGTCTCGAAGTGCTCGCCGTGCGGCGTGCTCACCACTTCGCCGCTCATGAGCTCCTCGATGAAGTAGCGGGAGGGCTGTTCGTCGCGCGGCGCTGGCGTGGCGGAGTCCGCCCCCGCATACTTGCGGTCGATGCCCGCCACGCGGCGGCGAAGAGCGGCGAGTTGTTGCTGGATGTCCTCCATGCTTCGCTTTTTCTTTGCCCAATATAGCGCACTTGCGAGCCGTTCGCTGATATATTCAAAAGGTGATCAAAAGCGCGGTTGTTCCGGTCGCTGGGCAGGGGACGCGGCTGCTGCCGGCCACCAAGTCGCAGCCCAAGGAAATGCTCCCGGTGGCGCGCAAGCCCATCGTCCAGTACGTGGTCGAGGAGTTGGTGTCGAACGGCATCCAGCAGATCCTGTTCGTCACCGGCCGCGGGAAGTCCACCATCGAGAATCATTTTGACCACGATCCCGAGCTGGCCCGCACCCTCATCGCCGCCAACAAACAGGACCTGCTCAAGGAACTCGACTTCGAAGCCCTGAAAGCCAATTTCTTTTACACCCGCCAGCGGCTCCAGAAAGGTCTGGGCGACGCCATCC
>PMYB01000131.1 GCA_003170915.1 Bryobacterales bacterium
CGCGCTTCCTGGAGTACCCCGAGGTGGAACTCAGCAACAACCTGGCGGAGAACTCGATGCGCCCGGTGGCTCTGGGCCGGAAGAACTGGATCCACGTAGGGAGCCAGCAGGCCGGGCCCAAAGTGGCGGCCATCCTGTCCATCGTGGAAAGCTGCCGCCGGCTGAAGATTCCGATCCGGGAATATCTGGCTGGCGTCCTGCCCGGCTTGGCCGACAGGTCTATTCAGCGACTCGCGGAACTTACACCCACGGCTTGGGCGGCGGCGCGGCGATAGGCCAAGCCGCCGCCTTTGTCAACCGTGTAGTTCCTCTGACGGATACGATTTATGTGGAACAACCGCCGGCGGGACTGCGCGTCATTGAGGCGCCGCAGATCCAGATGGCGGAGTGGTGAAGGGCGGCAGGGGGACCGCCCTCAGGCTTATGGCGAACTGCCTTGCGTATTAGCGCGAGCGCTGGCGCACCGGATGGGCGAAAACCTGGACATTAATGTTCGACGACTTGTCCCATCCGTTGCCTTCGGCGTTGAAGACGCCTTCGGAGCGGCCGGCTGCGTCGAAGAGCAGCATCACGCCCTCGGCGCCATCCTGCTGCGTTCCACTGAGCGGCGCATTGGATGCGTGGTTATACCACGTGTATGTTTTGCCCTCCATGTCGGGAACAGGGCGCCCCATGCCCCATACGCCGAACCGGTACTTCACGCCGCCCTCAACCGTCAGGTTGAGGTTTGCAAACTCCACCTGCCAGATGCGCAGACGAGCGCCGAAATCGTCGTAGAATAGCGCGCCAGCCTGTGTCGCTTCCGAGATGCGGACATTCCCAGTGCTGGTCTCATCACTCCCCTGCGTCAGCCCCGCAGTGGATACCGGCGTCAGCCCAGTGTCCGATCCGCCGAAGTACAGCCGCAGATCCTCGTAAAAGTCCGCGAGGTGGTCCGGAACATGGGTGGCATCACCGGGCACAGTCCAGGTTCGAATCGAGTCGATTACCCATCGCTCGCCGGTGGAGCCGATGGTGAACCCGTCCCCGAGGAAGCCATGTTCGTGCCAGCCCCACCGGACATTGCTGCGAACCGGGCCAGACCCGTTGTTCAGATTGGACTGCGGCAATCCACGATTTACCACAAGCACGGAATCAGATGGGAATGCCTGCACACCCATCAATACCCACAGAGCAACCGCCGAAAATTGAAGTGTTCGCCTCATCAATAATCTCCCGTGAGTCTGATTATACCTCATGACGGGCGCACGGCAAGGCTGCGAAGCGTGATTAACCGGGATTTCCATTTTGCCTCCTTTAAGGATACAGGCACTCTATCACAGGCCGCCAACTTTGTACCCTCCGAAGTGTGAATTCGGCATTTTTCGCGCACAGTACTGGTACCAAAAGGGCAGTCCCTTTTTGGGTGCCCTCTTTTGGGTCACGCCAAGCGGGAATTTCGCCCTGCCCGGAAAATCCAAAATCGAGAACTCCCGTCTTTTCAGTGCATTCCACAAACACCTCTCCGGCCCCCGTCCCTGTCTGCCTGATTTTGCGGTGTCATCGCCTCCGTCTACCCGGTCGCCAGCGTACCGATCCGCCGTACTATCCCCGCAAACAGGCGCCTCGTCAGGTGGCTCTCGGCCAGCATCAGCCAGTAGTACCGGGCGTGCTTGATCAGCCTGCCGCCGGCCTTCACCAGCCGTTGCTGCAAACTCGTCAGCGACCAGTGCTCGATCTTCTTCGGCAGCACCAGCCGCCGCCACAGATTTCCCAGGTTGTACGCGAGCACGCTCAGCCACCGCCGCACTTCGTTGGACCGAAACCGGTGGCAACTGAGCCGAGTCATCTTGACCGCCTGCTTGCCTTCCTTGATCCACTGTTCCGCCGTTCCCCGCTTGTTGTAGCCTGACCTATGCACACCGACAGCGCCCCGAGGACATCCTGAGCGTACGGAACGCACTGGGGATCCCGGAATACGGCGCGAAAGCGATGGCCTGAAATTAGCGGAATCCGGCGCTGTTCATCCCGGTGAAGGTGGGATGAGCAGGGGCGCTCCGTTTCCGGACCGGGATGTGGCACACTGAGAGCAGGCGAGGCCGATGAAGACCTACAACTTCAGGATCGTGGTAGAGCCGGACGGCGAGCGCTGGCACGCATACTGTCCGGTGCTGGTGGGGCAGGGCGGCGCCACCTGGGGCCACACCCAACAGGAAGCTCTCAAGAACATCCAGGAAGTGGTCCAGATGGTTGTGGAGAGCCTGATGGAGCATGGCGAGGCGCTGCCGACCGAACCCGCCGATCAAGTGCAGGTGTCCGGCGAGCCTCAAGTGGCAGTAGTTGTCTGAGGCATGGCGATCAACTACTCGCAGTTGCGCAGCCTGACGGCTCGTGAGTTGATCTCGGCCCTGGCCCGAGACGGTTTTGTTCTGGACCGCCAGGCGGGCGCGCATCAACTCTACCTCCATCCTGACGGGCGGCGGGTCACAGTCTCATTTCACCGGCCCGGCGAGACATTCGAAATCAGGCTCCTCGGAGGAATTCCAGTGAGCCTGGGGCGGACCACGATTCCGTGGTGCCCTTCGAGCATGGAAACGGCTGGCTTGTACGGGAGGACTGCGGGCCAGCGCCCACGGCTCACAATCCCAGGGAGACAGCCACAACCTGACCCAACCCGCAGAATCAAAAGCACATGGCCGCAGACGAAGACCAGAGTTCGGGCATCGGAAGCCGACCAGCGGGCAGCTTGGACCTCGGAACCCACGGGGGCAAGCCTACGGGATCACGGGGGATCACTGGATTCCGGCCTAAGCAACCCGCACAACCCTGGGTTGCCCGCGGCGGGTACCGGCCCGCCGACCATTTCAGCGTGGTCACATTACCCACTAAAAACCCGGAAGCGCCCAGTTTTCTAATTCGGCTTCCGCAGCACACACACGGATTGGCCAAGGCACCGGCGATGCTCGTAGGCTGAGCCGTCTTCGAGCATCAGGGGTTGTGGCAAATCGATGTGCGGCTTGTCACCCTGGTTGATGCCGAGAATTGAGAATCCGAGATGTGCAGCCCAACGGTCGATGGCCTCGCGATCCATAAATTGGTTGTGAACCCCCGGATAGTTCTTGTCTCGGGCAGCAACCTTGTCTTCGAAGACAGTCCAAGCCTCGGGGAGGCTGAATTCCAGAAAGGAAAAGACAACTTTGCCTTCTGGTTTCAGCACCCGGTGGGCTTCACGCAGGTATCGGTAGGTGTCTTCATGCAGCAGGTGGGTAAAGACCGAAAAAAAACACACCATATCGGCTGCGCCGTCCGCCGCCGGGATGGCGATGTCCGATACGGCCTCGAAGCGCCAGTCTGAGCGACGGCAGAGTCTGCGGGCGTAGTCAAGCATCTCGGGAACAACATCGGTTCCGAGGTAGGGGCCCCGAAGATAGGTGCTGAGGGCATAGGAGAGGCGACCGGAACCACATCCGACGTCGACCAAGAAGTGGTCCGGCGATAAACCGGCTTGGATGAGGACCTGGCGTAAGAGGACGCCGAAGGCAATGAATGAGTTACCGCCGACCGCCTGGCTCATCGCTTCGTCAGTTGACAAGCCCCTGAGGAGATTGTGAACCAGGTCGGAATAGGATTTTTGGTAGTTGATGGACATGCTTCCTCGATGTCCTGCGTATCGCCCACGCAGGGCTCCTGTGGACGTGCTTCCGCCTCACTGAGGCTCACAGCTACGGCCTGTACAACACCGGTCTTGTCGGCCCTTTCAGGTCGGCAAACCGTGACGTAGATGACCCTACACACCTTTTGGTGCATCTTCAGCCCTCGCGCCACGTGCGGCGTTCATGGCTTCACAATATTCACGAGAATCGTGGCCAGATCCCGTGTTGCCCCGTCGTCTGCCGTGGCCTGGACAGTCAACTCATGGGGTCCGGGTGGAAACGCGCTGGTATCCAGTTGCACGGTCCAGCCGGAGTCCGGGTGATTCGAGAAGGCCGCGTAAGCTTTGGCGACATCCGGCCTGCTTCCAACGAGCGTCGCGGTAGCGGCATACTTGCGGTCGACGTACACCGACACCTGCCTGATGCCGCTCTCTGAAAGCGCCCAGCCTGACAGTTGCGCGGTGCCGCGGAGAGTCTCCGCCGCACGCGGCACGTCCATCACTCCGAAGGGGAGAACCTTCGGGCTGCTGTCGGTTCGACAGCCGACGACGGCCAGCACCAAGGGTATCGAGACCAACAACGTTGTTACTAGGACACGCGTACGGCGCGGGTTGCTAGATATCACCATAATGGTTCCCCACAGGTTAGCCCTCATTCTAGCAGGTATCCAGGGTGGAAACTTCGCGCACCGGGGTTTCGGCTTGTTCTCGCGCCGCCCTCATAACGGCGGCGTGTATCCCTCGCCCAGCCGCGTGAGGTTCGGGTTGTAATGCGGATCGTCCGAAGTGTTCCTGGACCAGCGCGCGGTCATGTAATCGATCTCGCGCTGATAGGCGATGGTGGTCTTGCTGGCGCTCTCAAGCGGACAGCCGAATCGGCGCATTGCCCAGGAACTGAAAACCAGTCGTCTCACGGTCATCCCGTGGCGAAACCGCTTCGCCGCCGGCGGCCCGGTGGCACTCACGGAAGATCAACCCGGACGCGGACGCAGACCGCGGGTCTCCGGCGACAAGGTGAAACAGATCATTGAGGCGACGCTGCACGAAAGGCGAATCACGAAAGGCGAATCACCCCGTCTCCGCCAACGGACTGTGATAACATGCGTAGGGACTGTTTTGCCATGCCTGAGGCCTTTCTAGCGCTTTACCGATCTGAAGTTGTGAAGGCCATCGATACTGTCGACCTGGAGAAGGTGGGGCAGGCGATCGGGATTCTCAGGCAGGCCCGCGAAGAAGGCCGCGGCGTCTTCGTGTGCGGAAACGGCGGCAGCGCATCCACTGCTTCGCATTTCGTCTGCGACATGGTCAAAGGGGCCAGCTACGGCCGCCCGGCGCGATTCCGTATTATGGCGCTCACCGATTCCCTGCCTACCTTGACGGCCTATTCCAACGACGTCGGCTACGAACGCGTATTCGTCGAGCCTTTGAAGAACTTCGCCAAGCCAGGAGACGTGGTAATGACCATCAGCGGCTCGGGGAACTCGCCCAACGTGCTCCGCGCGGTGGAATACGGAAACTCCGCTGGCTGCCGCACCATCGCCTTAACCGGCAGGGACGGCGGCGAACTTGGCCGTCTGGCGCAGCTCAATATTCAGGTATCCCATCCCCACATGGGCCGCATCGAGGACGCCCACATGATCGTGCTGCACATGATCTGTTACTGCTTCATGGAGGAGGAGCAGAACCCGGTACGGTAGCTGTAACCGCTCCCCTATTGTTTTCCGCTGGCGAACGAAGCATACCTACCGGTGGCGGGCACTACCAAAGCCAGACGACGGGGCCGCACCCACTTCTTCACCTTCTGCGCAGACCATGCGGCGCATCTTGGTTTAGCGGTTCTGGCTTTGTGCCGCCACGTCCACTTCGTTAATATTTGCTATTATCGATACTTCCGAGCGGCCGCCAGCGACTCGTGCATCCAGAGAATAGGTTAGGCGATGAGCACGACAAAACGAGCTTTCCAGAAGACTCTACAGCGTATTTCGGAGCAGCAAGAGCTGTCGGACATCACTGAGCGGCGACTGGCGGCAGAGCTTCTGCAGAGCTCAATGGCGGAGGAGATCCGGCAACTGCGCCAGGAGATCGCCGCAGTTCGCGAAGAAGCCGCACCAATGCGCGGTCAGATTGCCGATCTGGAACGGCACCTTACCGCCACTAACGAAAGGTTCGCCACTTTCTATCACAGCCGAATCTGGCAGACCCTGGTATGGTGCGGCGGCTTACTGCTGGTTTTCCTGAAATCGGTGCGGGGCTTGGTTGGGTGGCTTCGTAACAGCCCAGGGTTGGTCCGCAAGGCGTCGCGGCGGATGCATCCCGAGCAGGACCACGTGTTTATCTACAGCGACTATCCCTCCAGTGCGGTCGCCTCGCACCTGCGCACGGGAGAGGAGATCCGCGGATGGGTGTGCGCCGAGAGCGGCATCGCGAGCATGGAGATCGTCCTCAACGGCAGCAAGGTGGCGGGCTTGCGCTATGGGGTCAAGCGCCCGGATGTGCAAAAGCACTTGCCCTCCTGCCGGAACTCGCGTTACTCCGGATACCTGGCGATCTGCAATATTGACGGTCTTCCCGCTGGCGCCTATGAGATGAAAATCAGGGTCAGGGCCAAGAGTGGCCGGGAGGAAGAACTGGTCTTCCCTGCCCTCGTGGACGAGCGCGATGAAAGGCTCGCCACTTTCTATCGCAGCCGTATCTGGCAGATCCTGGCATGGCGCGGCGGCTTGCTGCTGGTCCTCCTGAAATCGGTGCGGAGCTTGGTTGGGTGGCTTCGTAACAGCCCAGGGTTGGTCCGCAAGGCGCTGGGGCGGATGCATCCCGAGCAGGACCACGTGGTCATCAACAGCGACTATCCCTCCAGTGCGGTCGCCTCGCGCCTGCGTACGGGAGAGGAGATCCGCGGATGGGTGTGCGCCAAAAGCGGCATCGTGAGCATGGAGATCCTCCTCAATGGCGCCAGGGTGGCGGATCTGCACTACGGAGTCGAGCGCTCGGATGTGGAAGAGCACTTGCCCTCCTACCGGAACTCGCGTTTTTCCGGATACCGGGCGATCTGCAATATTGACGGTCTTCCCGCTGGCGCCTATGAGATGAAAATCAGGGCCAGGGCCAAGAGTGGCCGGGAGGAGGTGGTGGTCTTCCCTGCCCTCGTGGACGAGCGCTCGGATTACGAGATCTGGATTGCGAATAACGAACCGGACGTGGCGGAAAAGCGGAGGTTGCGGCAATCCGTCCATCTCTTCCTTCATAAACCCCTGATTAGTATCGTCACTCCGGTGTATAGGACTCCCAAATGCTTTTTGCATGCCTGCGTGGAGTCGGTCCTCAACCAGATCTACGACCGTTGGGAGCTGATCCTGGTCGATGACGGCTCGCAAGACCCGGATCTGTCCGCCATGCTGGAGCACTTCCAGCAACTGGACGACCGCATCAAAATCAAGGTCCTGCCGTCGAATGTGGGGATCGCCCTGGCCACGAACGAGGGATTGGCCGAATGTCAGGGGGAGTACGTGGGCTTCCTGGATCATGATGACATGCTTGCGGATACCGCCTTGTACGAGGTGGCAGCGCAGATCAACGTGAGCCCCGACGTCGAGATCCTGTACTCGGATGAAGACAAGATCACCCCGCAGGGCAAGCGGGTGGACTGCTTTTGCAAGCCCGAGTGGTCCCCGGACCTCTTTCACTCTGTCAATTACATTTGCCACTTCCTGGTTTGCCGCCTGTCGCTATTGCGCGAGGCCGGCGGGTTGCGCGCCGGATATGACGGCAGCCAGGATTACGATCTGGCGTTGCGCCTAACCGAGCGCACGGAGCGCATTCACCGCATCCCCAAGGTGCTTTACCACTGGCGCATTTCGGAGACTTCGACCGCCAGCGCCACGGCCCAAAAACCACAAGCTTCAAACGCTGGATTGAAAGCCCTGAACGAACACCTGGCGCGCATGGCCGATGGCGCCTACGCGGAGGAGTTGTTCCCCAGCCACTACCGCGTTCGATATCCGGTCCGGGGCAATCCCGAGGTCTTGATCGTCATCCCCACGGGCGGGAACCCGATGCTCAAGAAGGCTTTGCAAAGCCTTCTGAAAAAGACCTCGTACCGCAACTTCCGCGTGGCGGTGGTGGACAATTCGAAAGGCGATAAAGTTGTCGAGATCATGCGCCGCTTTCGGAACAGCAGCCGCCCGGTCACGACCCTGGATTGCAGAAACCAGCCCTTCAATTTCTCCCTGCTCTGCAACCGGGGGGCCCGCAGCACGGATTCACCCTACGTCTTGTTTTTGAACGACGACACCAGCGTCATCAACGCGGACTGGCTGGAAGCCATGCTGGAGCACGCCCAACGGCCGGAAATAGGCGCCGTGGGCCCGCTCCTGCTCTTCCCCGATGGCCGCATCCAGCATGCGGGCGTGCTGCTGGGCATATATGGCCTAGCGGCGCACGGCTTCCGCCTTCTCGATCCGAAACTGGACCAGTACTTCCATCTGCACAGAATGATCCGGAACGCCTCCGCGGTGACGGGCGCCTGCCTGCTCATGCGGCGGCAGGTCTTCGAGGAAGTGGACGGCTTCAACGAAGAGGACCTGCCGACCTGTTTTCAGGACGTCGATCTTTGCCTGAAGTTGCACGAAAAAGGGTATCGCATCGTCTACACGCCCCACGCCAAGATGTTCCACTACGAGAGCGCATCGAAGAAGGTCGTGGCGTTTGAGAGCGAAATCGAATACATGAAGGAGCGATGGATCCACTATATTCAGGACGATCCATATTACAGCCCCAATCTCACGCGCAATAGTGAGAGCTATATCCTGCGTATCTGAAACCGCAGGAATCTCAGTTGTGACTCGGGGTCGAAAGGCACAAATTGTATGGATGAGGATGTAATCTTTCACGTAGACCGGCCCGAGAACCGGATCGAATCGGTGATCTCGCCCGTGGACGGATGGTTCGTGCTCCGCGAACAGCCGGCGTCCGCCGCGCTGCTGTTCAACGAGCGGCCGATCCCGTTCTGGAATGTGAGCCGCCCGGATGTGGAGCGGGCTTATGCCGGAAAGTTCTGCCAGGGGTTTTGTTGTATTGTCGATCTGAGCCAGTATGTGGCAGGCCGGCGCGTAGTTCTGGACGCGTTCGCACTGAATCTGGTGGTCGATGGCCAGACGGTTGCCCAGACAGAGGTCAGGGTCAATCCGGCGCTCAAAGGCAAGGCGGAATTGTGCTCCCGGGCGCGTCATGCGAAGAAGCGATGGCTGGAGCGTTACATCTTCTGCCCGGAATGCCGCCAACCGGGGACCCTGCGGCGAAAGCCGAATGATCTCGTCTGCGAAAGTTGCGGGGCCCAGTATCCGCAAAGCGCCATGGCGCTGAACCTTCTGCCCCCCAGCGCCGGCACGCCCAGAGAACCCAGCGGCAACGTGAGCCTGCTGGGTTACGACGAAGTGGCTCTCTCCATCATTTCTGACGTGCGGCAGCGCGGAGGCAAGGTGCTGGACTGCGGCGGCGGCGTGCGGTCCGAGGTGAACGAGACGGTGATCTGCTCGGCGCCGTCGGATTTTCCCAGCATTGACGTCATCGCCGACGACCAGAAGCTTCCTTTCCAGGATGCCGTGTTCGACGCCATCCTGTCGCTCAATGTTCTGGAACATGTCACCGATCCCTTTCAATCGGCGGCCGAACTGATTCGCGTTTTGAAGCCCGGCGGCAAGCTCTACTGCTGCGTTCCGTTCTTGCAGCCCGAGCACGATTATCCGCATCATTATTACAACATGACGCGTTCCGGGTTGATGCGCCTGTTCGAAGGGAAACTGAATATCGAGAGGCATTTCGTTCCCGCTTCCGGACAGCCCATCTTTACCTTGCACTGGTTCCTGTCCTGGTACACTCAGAAACTTCCGGAGAGCGCACGCAACCGGTTGCTGGAATTGAAAGTCAGCGAGATTCTCCAGGTGCGTCCCGAGACGTGGCTGGCCGATCCGATCGTCGCGGAGTTATCCGAGGAAGGCCGGTGGTGCCTGGCATCGACGACGGCCGCTATTCTGGAGAAACCGGCCGCGGGCGCATAGGAAGGCGCGATGACGCTGCAAGTGACCATCGACGCTCCGTCCCAGTGCACTATCGATGAGCTGATTACGCAAATCTCCGGCTGGTGTGCGTCTGACGACCCTGAGCCAATCTCGATGGCCCTCGGTTGGACAGTGAATCGCAACTGGTGCAGGGGCTCCGCGCGCTTCTGTACCGTGAGGGTAATAGACTGGTCCTGTATGTTATTGATGTGCTCGCTTAGGTCAAATAATAGTGAGAAGCCCAGAACCTGCCGCCCGGGATAGGCGGCGACGACATCAGGCCTGTGGACAGCAGTCAACGGAAGAATGGAATCAGCAATGCTGAAGGCGATCTGATCCAGCGCTCGCGCGGCACAAGAAAAGCGGCAATGGTGCCTGCAACACCTGCAGTGCCCGAACTGCAGGAGCGCCAAGAACATAACCTTGGCGAACTCTGTCGTCGTTTGTGGGGATTGCCGTGCGTCGTTCGCGCAACCGACCAAGGCCCTCAATCTGCTGAGCCCGAAACTGAGCCAATTGTGCGGCATACACGCGACCGAAAACGTGTCCGCGCACAATTACGATCCCGTCGCGCTGGAGATTATCGAACGTGTCCGGGCCGCTGGGGGTAAAGTTCTGGATTGCGGGGCTGGTCTTCGCAGTTATCACGATGAAGCAGTCATTAACCTTGAAATTGTGGATTATCCGAGCACGGACATCCTGGCGGTGGGCCAGTCGTTACCGCTCCAGGATGAGAGTTTCGACGCGTTTTTGTCACTGTCCGTGTTGGAGCACGTATCGGACCCGTTCCGATGCGCCCGCGAATTGATGCGGGTGCTGAAAGTCGGCGGCCGCGCATATTGCGTGGTGCCCTTCCTGCAGCCGGAACACGGATATCCCAACCATTTTTACAACATGACGAGGCAGGGCATAGCGCACTTGTTCGAAGGCTCGATGATAGTGGACAGGCACTTTGTTCCAAGTTCTGGGCTACCTATATGGACCCTGCAATGGTTCTTGAGCGAGTACTTGCGACACTTGGAGGAGCCGTTCCAGGGCCGCTTCCGGTCCATGACCGTAGGAGAGTTCCTAGACAGGCCGGTGATTGAGTTCCTGAACGAGAACATCGTAACCGGGTTGGACGATACGGGCAGATGGATCCTCGCTTCATCAACCGCCCTGATCATGCACAAGCAGAAATTCGACTGAACTCGATGAGCTGTTAGCGTTTCCGTGCCTTTGCCCGGCGGAGAACCGTGCTGGGCCATCGGAGCGGGCTCGACAAGCGCCACGACAAGGACTGCAAGACTCTTTGCAATTCCAGGTCCTTCTCGCCTAACGCGCTCTGCGCGGAAGCCCATTGCTCCCTGATCCGGCTGTTTTCGTGCTGCAGGACAGACGCGCGCTCTCTGTACTGATTCAACATCTCCTCCTGCGCCGCTGATTTGGCGGAAAGCCGGCCGGTCTCGGCCTGCTCGACCGCCAGCCTTTCCCCCACACGAGCCGTTTCCGTCCGCTGCGCGGCCAGGCTGTCCGCCAGTTGCCGCGCGGTTTCCTGTTGCGCCGCCAACTCGGCGCAAAGCCGGCCGGTCTCGACCTGCTCGGCCGCCAGCCTTTCCTCCACACGAGCGGTTTCCGTCCGCTGCGCGGCCACGCTGTCCGCCAGTTGCCGCGCAGTTTCCCGTTGCGCCGCCAACTCGGCCAAAAGCCGGCCGGTCTCGGCCTGCTCGGCCGCCAGCCTTTCCTCCACACGAACCGTTTCCGTCCGCTGCGCGGCCAGGCTGTCCGCCAGTTGCCGCGCAGTTTCCTGTTGCGCCGCCAACTCAGCGGAAAGCTGGGCGGCCTCGGCTTGCTGCGTGGCCAAGCCCGCACCTAACTGCAAGGCCATCGCTTCTTGCGCGGCCAGCTTATCCCAAACCCGAGCGGTTTCGGCTTGCCCGGCCGCCAGCCGTTCCTCCAGCCGGGCGATTTCCACCCGCTGCGCCGCCAGGCTCTCGGTGAGTTGCCTCTCCTGGTCTTCTTTCGCCGCGAGTTTGGTGGAAAGATGGCTGACCTCCACTTGCTCCGCGACGAACTGTTCTTCCAGCCTCGCTGCTGCCGTTTGTTGGGCCGCGAGACTATCACTGAGCAGCCGCGCGGCTTTTTCCTGCTCCGTCAGCTTGCCGGAAAGACGGGTAGTCTCGGAGTGCGCGGCCGACAAACGCTGTTCCAGTTGAACTATTTCCGCGTACCGTTGCTCGCAAATGGTTTCCAGGAACGCCACGCGCTCTTGCGTTTCGGCGGCCCGATCGACCACCGCCTCCAGACAGCGGTACACAACCGGCCACGAGAATGTCACTTCCAGACTGCCGCCTAACATCGTAGGGATGAGCGTTGCTTGTGGAAGCGGCAATTCCACATAGGGATCCGTTCCGGAGAAGAATGCGAGAACCCCCGGCTCATTAGCCGGCGCTGCAAGAAAACTGATTTGATGGCTCGTGCGCTCAAGCAAGCTTCCCACGCTAGCGTCCCATGACCAGAGACGCGCGCCGTCCTCACCGAAGAGGGTGATGTCGTAAAGCCGCATCAGACCCGGACGGTCGGCGAGATCCAGCCTGAACCGCTCCGGCTGGGCCGGGAGGCGTTCCCACGCAAGGCGCAACCGTTGCAGAGCCGGCTCCACTCGGCCCACCGCCACGGTGCTTTCCGCTGGGTTGAATCCGTGAACCGTTGACCAGTAAAGCATGCAGGCAAAAGCGTTCTTTGTGGGTCCGGCGGATTCGCCCGGCTCCTCGGATCGGCGGCGGACAGCCAGGCCGGCGCTCCGCATAGTCGTTTCTGTCTCCTCCCGGGGCTTCCGCCGAATGGTATACGCCAATTCCGCCTCTGCCTTGATGCATTTTGTGAGGCGCTTGTCGGAGAGATCCAGGCCCAAAAGGCACATTACGCTCCGTACGATATCCAGAATGCGTTTGCCCGCTGCATTTCCGGGAGACGCGCAGGTGCGGAAGCGGGTAAGAGACGCCCAGAGTCCCCGGAACACGACCAGATCGAGCGGCAACGGGTCCAGGGCGGCGTACTCCAGATCGAATGGCTGCAACTCTCCGGAGGGCCTCTCAATCAGGTTAAATGGCGTGCAGTCCACGTAATCGCGCGGCAGCCATCCTTTTCCCGATGCAGCCGAACTGGCGCGCCGGAGGAGATCGAACCAGGGACGGCTCCACGCCGCTACCTCCTCGACTGACCAGCCCTCCCGGTTGACGATCTCATACAGCCGGCGAATGTACAAACGGCCACTGAAGAACGGCTCGTCGCGCAAGACGCGCTCGTACCGCGATCCTTCAGGAGCCGCGGCGTTGTCCCACACGGCTCGGCGCACTACCACCAGGTCTCCGTTGTCCTCCTTAATCGACTGGACCTTCGCAAAGTACGGGCACCGGTCCGCAGTTAACGACCAAGCCAGAGTATTCGAGACCGGAACGTCCGAGCGCGGACTGGCGATCACCAAGAAACTGTTGGCCAGGTGTGAAACCAGATTGTTACGGGCCACGACAGACCACGCCAGTTCTTCCGCGAAGAGCCCGCCGCATGCGGCCGCCCGGTCCGCGCCAGTCAGGTGGCGGATCAGGTCGGCCACGTCCAGACGAGTGTCGGTTAACGCTTTCTCCGACAGCAGCGCTTGCGTCCAACGATAATCGGGGAATGGATAGAAGAACTCAAATTGTGCAAAGCCTGCTTCGCGCAGCAGTCGCTCGAGCTCTCGCCGTCCGGCGGCAGTGTTGCCGCATGCGCTTGAGACGTCATCGACCGCGAGGAAGGGATCTGTGTTTCCATCCGCAGGCGCGGCAAAAGAGCGTAACGCCAGTTGATTATCGAGCGCCAGAATCAGATAGCCGTCATCGTTCAGGTGCTCCCTCAGCCGTTCCAGCGTGGAGGCGATGGGCGCCAGGCCCGCCCGCTGCGGCCGCACATACTCCGGCGGCCCGATGCAGGTGGCGATTTCAAAGCGGCCTTTTGGCGCCCAATCAAACACGTCTGCATGATGGACGGCGACGTTGGGCAAGTCATGACAGCGTTGGCGGATGATTTCACAGCGGCGCTCGTTCCGCTCCAGCGCAACGACGCTCAGGCCGGTTTCTCCCAGAAAACGGGTGATCGGGCCGCACCCGGCGCCGACTTCCAAAATGTTGCCGTGGAGCCATTCCCGAAAAGGCTGAAGAAGGTTGGCGCGTGAGGCGCCAAGGTGGAATTGGGTCACCCAATCGGTAACGTGCCGCTGCAACTCACTGGAGCCGCAGGAAAGATCCTTGCTTTCGGTCAAGATGACGCCGATGCGGTCGTCCGCCTCCCGCTCGTCTGGTCTGCCCCAGTCGCCATTCAGCCAGCTATCCGGATTGGTGCCCATAATTATCGCCCCTATAATAGATGCTCTCTCGGACGCATTTGAGGCCCTACTCATCATCAAGCTTATCGAACTAGCGGCGCATGGGCAATTCACAGCCGCCGAGGACCGCCGAGGACGCGTCTCCGCAAGAATCCAGGCCACCGCTTCCGCCAGGGATTGAACCCGCCGGGCTGGGAGAGGAAAGGGCGTCGGCTCGGCGTAGCCGTGATCGATCCAGACGGTGGCGCAGCCGGCGGCATGGCCGGCGTCGATGTCCTGCTTCCGCACGGCCTCGCCCGGCGTCACAATCATGGTGGCGATCCCCAGATCCAACAATATGGGGGTGCGGCGCCTTACCCGCTTGGCCGCGGGGCGCCATGCCGCGTCCATCCACGGCGAGAGATCGTGCAGCGTGAGCACACTGGGCCGGCGGGGAATATACGGCACCGCGAAATCCGGACCGTGGACCAAGTCCGCGCCCAGCCGGCTCATTTCGCGCGCCATGCCCCACAGCCACCAGCGCCGCTCCATGGAATTGCGCGGGCCGCCGCCGCGCGCGAAGTTGCAAGGGCTCCCCGCCGGCATCCGGAACGGCTGATCGGAGATCAGAAAGAACTTGTCGTCCGGAAAGCACCGCGCCAGCGCCAGGCTGAGCTGGGCGTATAACGGGCCAATCCGCCGCTCGAAAGGCCCAGCGATGCGGCTTCAATCGCCACGCGCATGTGTTGTCTCAGCCGGGCGGTCGGCGCGCCACTGTCCGGTCGCCATAGTTCTTTTCGTAATACGCCCGATACTCGCCGCTCCGCACCCGCGCCACCCACCCCGAATTCGCGGCGTGCCACTCGATGGTTCGTTTCAGTCCCGTCTTGAAATCCATTTCGGGCCGCCACCCGGTTTCGCGCATCAGCTTCTCGCTCGAGAGCGCGTACCGCCGGTCGTGCCCCGGCCGGTCCGTCACGTACTCGATCAGGCTCTCCGGCTTCCCGGCCAGGTGCAGCACCTTCCGCACCACCTCCAGGTTCGGCAATGACCGGTTCCCGCCGATATTATAGATCTCGCCATCCCGGCCCTTGCCGAGCGCCGCCAGGATTCCGCGGCAATGATCCTCGACATACAGCCAGTCCCGCACCTGCATGCCATCTCCATAAACGGGGAGCGCGTGATTCTCCATGGCATTCGCGATCATCAGCGGGATCAGTTTCTCCGGAAACTGGTAGGGCCCATAATTGTTCGACGCCCTGGTGACCACCACCGGCAGCCGGTAGGTGATGAAATACGCCCGCGCCAGCAGATCCGATCCCGCCTTGGATGCCGAATACGGGCTGCTGGGGTTCAGCGGAAACTCCTCGCTGGCTTCGAGCGGCGCCGCCACGCTTCCATACAGTTCGTCCGTTGAGACGTGCACGAAGCGCGCCGTGCCGTGCCTTCTGGCCGCTTCGAGCAGCGTGAAGGTGCCGTGCAGGTTGGTCCGGATCACCGGCTCCGGCGAGAGAATGCTGCGGTCGACATGCGATTCAGCCGCGAAGTGCGCGATCGCGTCGGGCTTCTCGTCGCTCAGAGTGGAATCGACGGCCCGCTCGTCGCAGATATCGCCATGCACGAACCGGTAGCGCTCGTTTCCTTCCACCGCCGCCAGGTTCTCGAGATTGCCCGCGTAGGTCAGCTTGTCCAGATTGACGACGCGCCAATCGGTCTCGCCCATCAGCATGCGGACAAATGCCGACCCAATGAACCCCGCCCCGCCCGTTACCAGAATTTTCATAGAGGGCTCCGCGCCGCAGTTTTAGCCGCGGTGCGCTACTTTCTCTGCGTCTCCCAATCGTAGTTGAGCGACGCATCGTTGTAAGGTATGCGCCCTTCGTCCCGCGGATTGTAGAACCGGTCCGTCATGTACACCAGCAGCGCTTCCTCGCTCCCAATCACCTTGTACCCGTGCCCGATCCCCGGCGGAATCAGCACCTGCCAGGGGCGCAGCGTCCCCAGGTACATGGTGTTGCGCAGGCCGAATGTGGGCGAGCCCAGCCGCAGATCCACCAGCGCTACCTGCAGCATGCCTTTCATGGGGACCCAACAATCCGTCTGGTCGAGGTGGTAATGGAAGGCTTTCACCGTTCCGAGGTAGTTCACCGCCGCCGAAATCTGCGTGGTAGTGGCCGGAAACTCCGCCGCCAGCCCGCGGCCCAGGCGCTGCACCTCGAGAAAGTATCCGCGGTCGTCCGCATGAATCGTATACGGCTCTACCCGGACGCCGGCGATCAGGTGCGGGGAATCGACCTCGCCAATCACCGCACCGATGCCCTTAGCGCACTCCGGAACCGCCAGTTCCAGACCGCCGGCGGAAGCCAGCCGGCGTCCCGTCGCCTCGGCAGCCGTCTCGCCCGCCATCAGAGAACGGCTCCTTCCACCGCCGCCAGTTCCGCGGAAATCTGCTTCTTCGCCGTCATTTGCGCCACCAGGTTCGCCGCCCGCAACAGCGAATCGAAGGTGCCCGCATCGGTCCACCATCCATCCAGGAACGAAAAGCTCATGGTGCCTTCGCCGATGTAGGCGTTGTTCACGTCCGTGATCTCGAGTTCGCCGCGGTTCGAGGGCACCAGCGTCTGGATCTTGTCGAACACGGTGGGATCGTACATATAGATGCCCGTCACCGCGTAATTCGATTTGGGGCGCTGCGGCTTCTCCTCGATACCCACGATCTTTCCGCCCGCCACTTCGGCCAC
The DNA here is from genome assembly GCA_003170915.1 of Bryobacterales bacterium. Taxonomy (GTDB): domain Bacteria; phylum Acidobacteriota; class Terriglobia; order Bryobacterales; family Bryobacteraceae; genus Fen-178. The sequence continues at coordinate 16,750 of PMYB01000131.1, forward strand.
TCCGAACCGCTCCGCGTCCTGCACTTCCTTGAGCAGAATGTGCGCGCCCTCGGCCTGCCCGGTAAACTGCGCGACCGCCTTCCGGATGCTGCCCTCGATGATGTTATCGCCCAGGATCACGCAGGTTTTCTGGCCGTCGGCGAAATGTTTCGCCAGCGCCAGCGCGTCGGCGATGCCGCCCTCGCCTTCCTGGTAGGTGTAATTGATATGCTCCAGCCCGAACTGCTTCCCGTTCGCCAGAAGCCGCAGGAAGTCGCCCGAGTTCCTGCCGCCGGTCACGATCAGGATGTCCCGGATTCCCGCATCCACCAGCGTCTGGATAGGGTAGTAAATCATCGGCCGGTCGTAAATGGGCAACAGATGTTTGTTGGTGATCTTGGTCAGCGGGAAGAGCCTGCTTCCCGTGCCCCCGGCGAGCACGATACCCTTCATAGACAGTCTTCATCATACAATACAAGAACCGGGGACTGGGAGCTGCTGGCGTCCGGCGGAAATGACCGTTCCCCGGGACCGCGAAGCGCGGTCGCACAAATGGATCGGCCATTGCTCACAAGGATGTGCACCGCAAGCCGAAGAGTCTTCGCGGCTTCTGCGCTCAGGCTCACCCAGATCTCCCCTCTGTCTTCAGCTTAAGACGGGTCCAGTAGGGGCAGCGCCGGTGATCGGCATAGGGGCGGCGGTCGCCCGCCGACCCCTGCCACACCACCGTGCGTACGGGTCCGTACACGGCGGTTCGATTGGTTACGTCAGCACTCCTCGAACAATGATGGAAGCCCGAGCGATTTGAAGTACGCATTGGAAAGCCCCACTGACAGAGCCTTGGCCCGTGCGAGATACCAAGGGCCGCGACCGCTGCCGGCGGTGTTGCTCGCCAGCGGCTCTCGCACCCCCAGTTCCAGTAGTGCCGCCCGGCGACGACGTGGTGTTTTCCACTGCCGCCACAAGGCCGCCCTGAGTCGCAACCGGACCCAGCGGGTTAAGCCGATCAACACCTCCGGCGTTTCGCAGAATCCGAAATAGTTTCGCCAGCCCCGCATATACGGTGTCAGTTCCTCCATCGTCGTCTCCA
>PMYB01000217.1 GCA_003170915.1 Bryobacterales bacterium
CTCATCGAAGTGCGAAAGTCAGGGTAGGGTACAAGTCAGGTGAATCGACGATATCTCTCATCAGCGACACCGTCGTGTTAAACTGACCGGCGCGAGCAGTTCGAAATCTTCCTGCGAGGTGTTGAGATGATACCGCCGTCGACGATTGTGCTTTGCTGCCTAAGTTCTCTGGTATTTTCTGGAATAGCCGTCGCTCAGCCCACCCGGGCCACTGGCAAGTTCTACATTGTGGGCATGGGGACGGCGCCGGACTTGATCACAGTCCGGGCGCAGCGGGTGATCGCCAGGGCCGATATCGTGCTCATCGAGGAGGGATCGGGCGGCGGCTGGACCGATCTTGTCCGCGGCAAGGAACTCTGGTCTTGGCCGCACACGATCAGGAGATACTACGGGGTCGATCCCAAGACGCTGACGGAACCGTCCCAGCGCGCTCAAGCCGAGGCGCTGGCCAGAACGCGGCAACAGCTTATAGAGAAGATTCGGATGGCGGTCGAACAGGGCAAGACGGTCGCATGCCTGGAAGACGGCGATCCGATGATGTATGGCACGACGCTCTTCCTGGAGATGCTCCCGGCGGACCTGCCGAGCGAGATCGTGCCTGGGGTCGGCGCGTTTCAAGCCGCAAGCGCCGCCGTCAAAATGAGCCCCCCTCACGGGTACGACACCAGTGCAGTCATTCTGACCATGGGCGACTGGTCGGGAAGAGCGGACACCAACGAGAAACTGATGGCAAGCGGGAGCACGATGGTCTTCTACACCATGCATCTGAACTACCCGGACCTGTTTTCGCAACTGAAGCGGCATTACCCGGCGGACACACCCGTCGCGGTAGTGAACTACGCCGGGGACCCGAAGCAAGAGAAAGTGGTCCGGAGCACCGTCGGGCGGTTTCTCCAGGAAGTCGACTATCAGAATCTCCCCGAAGAGAGGCACACACTGCTCGTGGGCAAGTTCCTGAAGGTGGGCCAGGCGCGGAAAGACTTTCTCGTACCCGCGGGAGGAGTGGTGGCGCGATGATTCTGTCGGGTGTGCACGAAGAGAGGAATTGTGTAAAGGCGGCCAAGCGCCTCCTGAAGACGGACGCCGCTTCGGCATTGTGCAATAGATGCACGTCTCATCTATTTCGGGTTGTTGTTACCATCAAGAGGGAGAGCGCGAGAACAACACTCGGCACACCCGGAGGCTCGAATGCCGCGAAGAAAGAACTGTGGCCACGGCCATGATTATCCGTGCACCTGCGCGATGGGCAATCTGTACCGCTTTGTCGAACCCGTCGTTCTGCTCCTGTTGAAGAAGAAAGGGCGATCTTACGGTTACGACTTGGGGAACGATCTCCACGCGCACGCGCTCACCGACGCGGCGATCGAGCGCGCCGCCTTGTACCGCACGCTTCGCAACTTAGAGGTTAACGGCAAAGTGGTGTCGGAGTGGGAAACCGACAAGCGCGGCCCGGCGCGCCGGGTGTACAAACTGACACGCCAGGGTGAAGACCACTTGAAGGAATGGGCGGCTGTCCTGGATCACGTGGCGAAGTCCATGAGCCGCTTTGTCAGAGTGACACGGGGTCTGGTGAGCGAAGGCCAGGCGGTACGGAGAAAATCCGCGTGAAGGTGCCACGATGAGAACAATCGACCACATTAGTGCGGTGAAGAGAGCTGATGAACTGTCGGATTTGGGATGGAACTGCGCGGAGTCGGTCTTCATGGCGATTCACGAACAGGTCGGCGAGGGCGAAACTCCGGTACAACTGCTGACTGCGCTGGGCGGAGGGATGGGATGCAAAAGAACCTGCGGCGCACTCAGCGGAGCAATCGTCTCATTGGGGCTTGCATATGGGCGAACGAGCCCTGACGAGGGGGCCAAGAAGGTCGCTTCTGCCAAAGCGCGTGAACTCTGCAAGGGGTTTCGCGAGAGATTCCACTCAATAGACTGCTGGGAGTTGACCAGCGGCTACGAAAACGAACAGGACAGGAAGCGCGGATGCACGGAGTTGGTCAAGACGGCGGTTGAACTGGTATGTGAGCTCATGGCGGAACGACCGGAAAGGTAGAAGTCTCCCGCCACCGTCGCTCCGAGCTTTTTCCAAGGCCGGCCCGCCACCAATCAATGCATCGCGCACGGTCAGCGGGCCCGCTCGCCAACGGTCAGGACAGGACACGGAGCATGCCGGACGGCGCGTAGCGTCGTCGTGCCCAGAACCAGGCCGTCGAAGAACGTGCGGCGCGGGGCGCCGAGCACCAGCAGGTCAAAGGGCTCCTCCGCGGCAAACCCGACGATCTCGGCCGCCGCGTCCCCGTGGCGCACCACTTCGCGAACATTGCAGCGTGCACGCTCTTCGGCGGGCATCCAAGCGCATAGATCCGGCGGCGCGGCAACGGCGTGGGGTTCGCGGACGTGAAGGGCGATGAGGGTCGCGCCGAAGCATCCGGCGAGTTCGGCGGCCACGCCCAGCGCTTCGCGGGAGACCTCCGTATCGGTGACCGGGCACAGAATGCGGCGGACGGTCCCTCCGGAAGGGCCGCGCACCGTGAGCAGCGGCACGGGGCTCTCGCGCAGCACGCGCTCGGCCACTGAGCCCATCATCCAGCGGTTGTAGCCGGTCCTGCCGTGCGTTCCCATCACGATAAGACCAGCGCCAGCGTCGCCCGCCCGCGCCAGGATCACATCGGCTGGCAGACCCTCGGCAACCCGGATCTCGACCGCCGCAGCCTGCTCGCCGAGCGTGGATTTCACAAACGCCGCCAGGGACTGCTCCGCCTCGGTCTGGGAATCGCGGAACTCTCTTGTGAGTTCCTCGATGCGGCCTTCGGTGAAGTAAGGTGGCGCGTCGAACCAGTTCGCGTAGAGCGCAACCAGTTTCGTGCCGCCGCACGCGGCCAGTCGCGCGGCGTGCCGAAGCGCGTGGCCCGAAAGTTCACTGAAGTCCACCGGGCAAAGGATTGTTTCGAAACCAGCAGGTCGCATTGGCCCTCCACCCACAAAGATGCAGGATTTGTCGGATCGTGACATCGGCGAATGCGGCGTCGCTCGATCGCGTCCGCTGGATGACGATGGAACCGAGTGTATGCTATACATCCGCGCATAATT
>PMYB01000026.1:0-155 GCA_003170915.1 Bryobacterales bacterium
TGTTCGAAGCGCGCAAGCCGCGCGAGACGGCCATCATCGCGGAAATCAACGGCGTGGTGAAATACGGCGAAGTGTCTAAGGGCCAGCGCAAGATCTCTGTGACCGGCGACGACGGCGAGCAGCGGGACTACGCGCTGCCGCGCGGCGTCCACATC
>PMYB01000026.1:252-28666 GCA_003170915.1 Bryobacterales bacterium
ATCGGCGACACCGAATTCCTGCCCGAAGAGGTGGTGGACCGGTTCAAGTTCCGCGACGAGAACATGAAAGTTCTGGAAGCGGGCCAGCGGCCGGCGCAGGGTAAGGCCGTGCTGCTGGGCATCACCAAGGCTTCGCTTTCCACGGATTCGTTTATTTCCGCGGCCTCCTTCCAGGAGACCACGCGCGTGCTCACCGAAGCCGCCATCAACGGCAAGGTGGACTACCTGCGCGGCCTGAAGGAGAACGTGATCATGGGCCGGCTGGTCCCGGCGGGCACGGGCATGGAGTATTACCGCCGGGTGAAGATTGCCGGCGAGGACATCGTGGAAGAGCCCGCGGCCGAGCCCGCGATCGATGCCATCCCCGGTTACGACGAAGAGACGCGGCTGCAATACGCCGGCGGCCTGCCCGAGGATACCGGCGAGGAGTCGCTGGCGGAATAGGGCCGATAGACGATGTGGGGCGGACCCCTGGTCCGCGCGGGTCCCCCTGGACCCGCTCTTGGCCCAATGAAACCAGCCGTCTCCGGCTGTTGGGAGGCCGACGGTGGCGTCGGCCGCGGATCAGGGGGTCCGCCCCACTCAAACACAACCTACATGACGTCCGGGCGGCGGGATTGAGCGCGAGAAGATCCCCTCACCCTTCCTGGTTCACCATCTGGATCAGCGCCTGGATGTAGCCGAAGCAGTAGGCAAACGCCTGCCTGCCCCCAGTATCTCCGGCGATCTGCGGTACGTGGTCGGGCATCAGCAGCCCGTCATAGCCCACTTCTTTGTACGTGCGGATCGCCCGGATGAAATCCACATCGCCGTTGTCCGGAAAGGTCTCCTGAAAATTCAGGAAGCCGCCCTTGATGTTGCGGAAATGCACGTTGAAAATCCTGCCGCGCGAGCCGAAATACCGGATCGCATCGTAGATCTCCTCGCCCGGCTTCTTCAGCATTTCCGACACCGTGCCCTGGCAAAAGTTCAGGCCGTGAGACGGGCTGGGACTCAGCTCGATGAATCGCTTCAGCCCGTCCACGCTGCCGAGCACGCGGTGAACGCCGCGAAAGCCTTGGGGCTCGGGCATGGCGGGGTCGTGCGGATGGCAGGCCAGCCGCACCTTGTGCTCCTCCGCCACGGGCATGACGCGCTTCACGAAGTAGCCGATGCGCTCCCAGGACTGCTCGGCGCTGACCAGGCCCGCTTCTGTCGGGGTGTCCCGGTTGGCCGCCTTCTCGTAATTGAAAGTGCTGTACGTGGCGCCGCCGCGGCCCGTGGTGGATTCCGTGCGCACTACCCCGAGAATCGACATGTTGTATTTCAGCAGCCGGATGCCCGCCTGGGAGGCGTTGCGGATCATCTGGCAGATATTGTCGATCTCGCGGTCGCGCTCCGGGCTTTTGCCCAGCACGATGTTGGGGTTCTCGGACCGGGTAATGTACGCCGAGCTGAGCGGCAGCGGCACGGCCTCCAGCTTGAGGCCGAACGATTCCACGCGCTCCCGGCGGCGCGTGAGCGATTCCACCGACCAGTTCTCGTCCATCTTTGCCGAGGGCAAATGGCCGCAAATGTGATTCACTCCCAACGCCGCCATCGCTTTCAGTATGTCGTCGCTGTCGCCGTGCTGCGTGCCGACCTTGAGGTTGGCCTTGCGGCTCGCCGCCGGCTGGGGAGTTTGAGCCTGCGCGCCGGCCGCGGCCAGCGCTCCGGCAGTGGTGTGAAAGAATTCTCTGCGATGCATGCCAACAGTCTACCGGGTTGCGGCCCGTAACTCGAATATCGCCGCCAGTTTAACGGTCTCTATAATGGCGAAACGGCGCGAATTCATGCGATAGTAATAGAGAGCGCAGCGCCCGGCTCCTGTGAGGATCATTGAAGAGACTTCTACTCATTGGCACTATTCTTGTGTTCGTTTATCAGGCGCGCACTGCCGGGTCGGCGGTGATTGTTTTGAATACCGTCAATCGGGTCGCGGGAAAGTTGCCCTCGGATTGGCAAATCAAGGTGAACCACGGCCGGCCGGAGATCTCCGTCTGCAATGAGGGCGTCGGCGGGGAACCCTGTATCCACCTCAAAAGTGTGAAAGCATCGTTCGCCCTGGAGCGCGGCGTGGATGTGAGTCCCGAGGAGACGCCGTATCTCACCTGGAGTTGGAAGGTCACCCGCCTGCCGAACGGCGGCGATTTCCGCCGAGCCTCGACGGACGACGAGGCCGCCCAGGTGCTGGTCGCCTTTGCCGACCGGCGCGTCATCACCTACCTCTGGGACAGCACGGCCCCCAAGGGCGCCATGCAAAGCTCGAGCGAGATTCCCCTGGTGCATATTTTCGCGGTGGTGTGCCAGTCCGGCGCCGCGGAAGCGAACCGGTGGGTTGCCGAAAACCATAACGTGGCCGCCGATTATCAACGGGCCTACGGTAAGACCGCGCCGCATGTGAAGGGTTTGCGCCTGCAGATCAACTCCCAGCACACCGGCACCGTGGCGGAAAGCTACTTCGGCGAAGTCGCCTTCCGCAGCGCGCCACGATAATGATTCTGGTGACTGGCGGGACCGGCTTCATCGGGAGCCATCTGCTGGACAAACTGTCTGCCCTGGGGGAGCCCGCGCGCTGCCTATTGCGCCGCAAGGCAGTCCCGCGCCGCTTGCCCGCCGGCATCGAAGCCGCCTACGGCGATCTCACCAGCGGCGAGGGCGTCGAGGAGGCGGTCGGCGGCGCCGATACCGTGATTCACCTGGCGGGCGTAACCAAGGCGCTGGCGGCCCGCGATTACTACGCGGGCAACGTGCGCGCCACGGAGACGCTGGTGCGCGCTCTGGCGGGACGCGGCATCCGCCTGGTGCATGTGAGCACGCTGGCGGCCATAGGCCCCAGCGGCGACGGCACGCCCGTGGCTGAGGACGCCCAGCCACGCCCGCTCACCGACTACGGCAAATCGAAACTGGAAGCCGAGCGGACGGTGCGCGCGCTGGCGCCGGATGCCGTAATCGTCCGCCCCCCGGTGGTCTACGGCCCGCGGGATACCGATGTTTTCCAGATGCTGAGATCCATTTCCAAGGGTTGGATGCTCGAAATCGCCGGCGGCGAGCGTTGGTTCAGCGCCATCTATGTCGGGGACCTGGTGGAAGGCCTGCTGGCGGCCCGGCGCGGGGCGGGCGGCCGCGCCTACTTCCTGGCGCATCCCCTGCCGGTTTCCTGGAGCGAAATGGGCGCCGCAGCCGCGCGTATCATGGCTCGCCGGCCGCGCGTCGTTCGCGTGCCGCCCAGCGTGGCGTACGCCGTGGGGCTCGGCGCGGAGGCGTGGTCGCACATCACGCGCAAGCCCGGCATTATCTCGCGTGAGAAGGTGGCAGAGGCGCGGTGCAGGTGGTGGACCTGCGATACCCGGCGCGCCGCCGCCGAGCTGGGCTTCGAGGCGCGGACGCCGCTGGATGCCGGCCTCGCCCAGACCCTCGCCTGGTACAAGGAGGCCGCATGGCTGAAATACTGAACAGGCCCCCCCTCACCCGCTTCTGGGCGGTGGACAAGCTGTTTCTGGCCTACGTCGTCTTTTCCTCGGTATTGGTCGTAGGCTGGTGGAACCAGGTACCCGACGCCGCCGCTCTTTTCACCGTGCACCTGGCTGGCGCCGCGCTGCTGGTCTTCGAGGTGAAGTTCCCCAATGGCACAAGCTGGCTCTTCCGCAACTTGTATCCGCTGCCTTACGTAGGTTTCTGTTACAAGGAAATGGCGGTGCTGATACCGGCGGTGCGGCATACCGATGCGGACCAGTGGCTGGCCGACTTGGACTATCGCATCTGGCATGTTAACCCGACCGTCTGGCTGGAGCGAATCCAGACCCCCCTCCTCACGGAATTCGTGCAGATCGCGTACACTCTTTTCATCCCGGCGGTGCTGTTGGTGGCGTTGCTGATCTGGATAAAACGCCCCAACCCGGAGTTCCAATATTATGCTTTTTTAATCACTTTGGGGTTCCTGCTTTCCTATGTGGGCTACCTGATAGTCCCGGCGCGGGGGCCGCGTTTCCTGCTAAGACATTTACAACACATACCCTTACAGGGATTGTGGCTGTTCAAGGGCATGCAGGCGACGCTGGACCGCATGGAGTCCGCCGCCTATGACTGCTTTCCGAGTGGGCATACCCTACTCACCATCCTGGCGTGGTGGGGGAGCCGTTTTATTTCAAAAAAGGCGTTTTGGGCCTATTCGGCCTACACTCCGCTCCTCATTTTTGCTACAGTTTATTGTCGATACCACTATACGGTTGATGTGCTGGCGGGTGCCGGGTTGGGGTTCGTCCTGATTCTGGCAACCCCGGCGATTTATAAAAAGCTATCACAAGGGGTGTGAAGATTGGGAGGAATTGAAGTCGTTGCGGTTGACAACCAGAAGACGCTAAAACAATTCGTGGAACTGCCGTACACACTGTACCGCAATGACCCGTATTGGGTGCCTCCGTTGCGGATCGCGGTTAAGGAGTTGCTGGACCGCCGGAAGCATCCGTTCTACGCCAATGCCGAGGTCGAGTTTTGCCTCGCGTTGCGGGACGGCCGCGTGGTAGGACGCCTGGCGGCCATCCTCGACCGGAACTACAACCGCTTCCACGGTGAGAACGCCGGGTTCTTCGGGTTTTTCGAAAGCGTGAACGATGTGGATGTGGCCGGCGCCCTGCTATCGCGCGCGCGCCAGTGGGTATTCGACCGCGGCGCCACGGTGATGATGGGACCGGTGAATCCGTCCACCAACTACGAGTGCGGCATGTTGCTCGAAGGCTTCGATTCGAGCCCCATGATCATGATGCCCTACAACCCGAGCTACTATCCGGTTTTGATGGACCAGGTTGGGCTGCGGAAGGCCAAAGATCTGTACGCCTATCTCAGCAATCCCAGCATCGTCGAGACCAGGAAGATCGAGCGGGTGGCGGACCGGGCGCTCGCGGCTAACGGGGTTCGCGTGCGTCCCATCGACATGAAAAACTTCGACGCGGACGTGGAGCGCGTCTGGAACGTGTACAATGCGGCCTGGAGCGGCAACTGGGGCTTCGTCCCGATGACGCGCGAAGAGTTTCTCCTGATGGGCAAGGAGATGAAGCAGATTCTCAAGCCGGAACTGGTGCTGATCGGGGAGGTGGGTGACAGCGTGGTGGGTTTCGCGCTGGCCTTGCCCGACATCAACCAGGCGCTCAAACCGGCGGCCGGAAGGCTGTTCCCCACGGGGCTGCTCAAAATCCTGTATTATCAACGTTTGATCAATAATCTGCGGGTCCTTACACTAGGGGTGGTGGAAGAGTACCGCGCTTCCGGCCTGGCGGCGGGTTTTTATGCTGCGCTCGTCCGCAACGCAAGGAAGCTGGGCTATGGCGACTGCGAAATGTCCTGGATACTGGAAGACAATATCTTAATGAATCGCTCCCTCGAGCTCATGGGGGCGAGGCGGTACAAAACGTACCGAATTTATGAATGGAACTGAGGACCATGCGCATATCAACTGGCGACATCACCGGCAAGAAGAAGGGCAGCGCATCGAACGATATTTTCGAAAAATGCCGGAACTTCACTCGTCCGAGTGATCTGCAATCCACGGGGCTCTACATGTACTTCGAGGTTTTTGGCGACCGCGAAGGGTGTGGGCCGGGCGAAGTCCGCATGGGGCGGCGTAAAGTGCTGATGTTCGGGTCGAACGATTACCTCGGCCTCATCACCCACCCCAAGGTGATCGAGGCCGCTGCGCAGGCCGTCCACAAGTACGGAACCGGCTGCAGCGGTTCGCGCCTGCTGAACGGTACGCTGGACCTGCATGTCAAGCTCGAAGCCGAGCTGGCCGCCCTGGTTCATAAAGAAGCCGCCATCATGTTCAGCACCGGATTCCAGGGCAACTACGGGACGCTCTCGGCCCTCACCGAGAAGGGCGATGTCATGATCTGCGACCACAACCTGCACGCCAGCCTGGTGGAAGGCGCGCTGCGGTCGCCCGCCCGCACCGTGCGGTTCCGTCATAACGACATGGAACACTTCGAGCGGTGCCTGGAGAACTGCCCGCCGGACGAGAAGATCTTCGTCGTTTCCGAAGGCGTCTTCAGCATGGAGGGCGACATCGCCGACCTGCGCGGCACCCTCAGGCTTGCCAAGCCTTACGGCGCGCGCGTCTACGTGGATGAGGCCCACGGCATCGGCGTTCTCGGCGCCACGGGCGCCGGCGCGGCCGAGCACCTGGGCGTGCTCGACGACGTGGACATCGTCATGGGCACCTTCAGCAAGTCGCTGGCGTCGGTGGGCGGCTTCATCGCCGCCGAGCGCTCGGTGGTCGAATACCTGAAGCACACTTCCCGGCCGTTCGTCTTTTCGGCCAGCCTGCCGGCCGCGTCGGTGGCGGCGGTGGGCGCGGCTCTCCAGATCATGAAGAAGGAGCCGGAGCGCCGCCAGCACCTGCTACGCATTGCCCAACTGCTGCGCGACGAATTGCGCGCGCGCGGGTTTGCCGTGCTGCCGGGCGAGACCGCCATTGTTCCGGTGGTCATCCAGGACGAGCTGGATCTCTGCCGCCTCTGCAAAGCGCTGCTCGACGAAGGCATCTACATCAATCCCGTGCTGCGGCCGGCCGCCGCGCAGAACCTGCTGCGCATTTCCTGCACCGCCGCTCACACGGAAAAGCACCTGGACCGGCTGCTCAGCACCCTCGAGAAGGTGTCGAACGCGCTAGGAATCGAGCGGTAGGCTGGATTCACTCCCGCCGCGCCACCAGCACCCCCGCCGGCCCTGCCAGCGCCACCCGCCGCACCTCTCCGAACCCGGCCTCGCGCAGCCACGCGCTGTACTCTTCCTCGCTGTAGCTGGCGCCGCCGCGCGTGTTTACGAGCATGTTGAGCGAGAACAGCGCGCCGGCCCGCGGCCCGGTCTTGTCCGCCCGCAGCAGGAAATCCTGAATCGCCACGCGGCCGCCCTCGACCAGCCCCCGGTGCACGCGCGCCAGCAGGTTTCGATTCTCTTCCTCCCCCAGCATATGGCAGATGGCGGAGATCAGCACCAGGTCATAGCCGCCGCCGAACTCGTCCGTGCGCAAATCGCCCACGCGCGTCGAGATGCGCTCCTCGAGCCCCGCTTCCCGGATGTGCCGCTGCGCGATGGCCAGCACCGCCGGCTGGTCGAACACCTCCGCGCGCAACTGGGGATTGGCCTGGGCGAACGCGATGGCGTAAGCCCCCGAGCCGCCGCCCACATCCAACATGCGGTTGGCCCCCGCGGCGACCGCCCCCGCCAACGGTACCGCCCGCTGCCGCGCGTTGTTGTGCATGGCGGCGATGAACGCCTCGGTGCCCTCCGCGCCGCGTTCGTCGTCCGGGACCGTCGTACCTGTTCGCACGCACTCGGTGAGGCCGGACCATCGGTGCCACAGCCGCGCCGTATGCAGCATTGCCATGCGAGCGCTGTCCGGCGAGCCCGCCGCCAGAAACCGCGCGGCCACGGGCGCATTGTGAAACACCGCTCCCTCCTTCCGCACCAGTTCCAAAGAAGCCAGCGCGTTGAGCAGCATTTCGGTGGCGCGCGCCTCGGTCCCGGCGGCGGCTGCCGCCTGCGCGGCGGTGGCGCCGCTTTGAATGGCGGTGAACAGATCCAACTCCAGGGCCGTGAGGATTACGCGGCTCTCCTGAAACCCGCGGATGCTCTGCGCCAGCTCGTCCGGCATGACGCCCGCGGCGTCCCTGGCCCGCACAGAGGCCAGGTAGAGGTCCCGGTTGGCGCAAACCTCGGTTGCCAGCGCCGCCCGGTCGGTGATCGCCAACCGGCTCACGGGGCGGCCGTGCCGGAAGTGCGAGTCCACGATCTCACGCACGTCCTCGGCCCGCACGCCCGAGTACCACACCCCTTCCGGGTACACCACCATGTTCGGCCCTCGCTCGCACAGCCCCAGCGAGCCGCAGGTGGTGATCTGAACGTCGTTCGCCAGTCCCTGGGAGACGATCTCCCGGCGCAGATCCTCGATCATGCCGCGCGATCCGCGCGCTGTGCAGCACGGCACGCCCTCCGGCTTCTGCTGGTCGCAAACATAAACGTGGTATCGAAATGGCTCCATTTCGACAATTCTACCGCCGGCAAACAGTCTTTGCTGTCTCTTGGCGCGCGAGGGCAATCGATTTCAGAACAGCCGCTTACTGGACGTCGCTCACCTTCCCGTCCGTGAAGGTGATTTTCAGGTCCTTGTAAACGTAAATTTTCTTCGCCCCGAGATCGATGATCTTGTCGGGTTTCCCATTGATCGTTTCCACCTCGGCGATGGTCTGTCCGAGGGAGATTGTGACAGGCCCCGCCGGACTTGGGGAAGTATCCGTTGTGGCAGGGACCGCTGGCGGGGCCGCGGAATCGGTTGCGGCCGCAGGCGCAGCAGCAGCGGGAGCCGGAGCCTGGACTCCTACCGGGGCATAATCGGAGTTGGTGTAGACCGTCACCTCGTGGCCCTTGGGGATTACCATGTCTTTACCGTGCATGAAAAGAAAAAACGGGGCGGCCGGAAAGAACACAATGGAAGTGGCTACTATGGCGCCGGTCATGGCACCGGTGTGCCCGCCGCCGCTGCCTTGCTGCACGCCTCTCAGGGCCAGTTTCCCCTCGGAGGGCAAGCGCACATAGTCGATATTCATGCCGAGCTTGCCGCCTCGCGCCATACGTCGCTTGGGCACGGCCTCTGTAATTGTCGCCATCGCCATTGAGCCTTTCGGGATGACTACCATTTCGCCTAGGTTCACGTCGTCGAGCGTCTCAAAGTCAACGTTGTCCCCAACTTGAGCGTCCGCGGACGACACGGTCCGATTCATGCGCATACGTATGGGTGTGCCTTCGGGCAAGACGGACTGTTGTGGGGGTGCTTGAGCCAACGAGACCCACGGCAGTGCCAACGCCGCGAGCATCGACGAGACGATCAATTTCTTCATCGTTCACCTTCCAGGGAAAGGGAGTTTTGGGTCTCTTTATTGCAATGAAGATGATACACCTTGGGAACGTACGAGTTCAAGGCCCATCGCTCCGGCGGGCGCGGCAAGCGCTAGCCGTGGAGCGCTTTCCGGGCTTCTTCATCCCTGAATCGCACCGCGCGCCCGGTCCGAGCCTCAAGCATTGCGAGCGTGGTTTTCACCGAACGCTTATCCACGCGCAGCACGATGGCCTGCTGGCGGCCGGTGTCGTCGGTATATCCCAGCGTAATGTAGTGGGCGCGCGCCTTGGATAGCAGGAATATCGGAGAAACTAAAACTGCCAGAACGTAACGGCGGCCCACGTCCTGTCCGTATTCGATCAGGTTGATCTTCCGATACGGAATGCGGGCGGTTGTGGTGGCTGCCACCAGGACCAGGGCGCTCCGATCCGCAGTTTGAATCGTAGCTTTCGTGTCGGCCGGAAAGGCGGGGAGCGTTCCGCCCACACATTTGACACGACCGCCGGATTCGGCGGCAGCCGCAGTAACGACCGCCAAGAAGAGGGTCGGCAGAAGGCGTTTTGTCATAAAGAAGCTCGTAGCAAATAGTGCCAGGAAGTGTTCGGTTCTCTCAGCACTTTTCGGACTGCGGCTCCGTTTTGTGCGAAAGGCCTCGTCGGGTGGCGCCATCACGCTCAGCGCCCCCCCTCTCCGGCAAGAAGTGATCAGAGCGCTCGTTGCTGTTGTCGGAAGCGTAGTAGGGTTTGAGTCCTACCCGGGGAGCCACGGAATCCGGTATCGCAATGCTTTACCCACGCCGCTGGCTTGAGGGTACAATAGCGGATGAATGAGCGCAGGTCGGCGCATAAGAGAATATCGCGAGGAAATCTTGCGGGTGGCCGCCCTCCACGGCGCGGGCAATGTCCTGCTGTTCGGCTCGGTGGCTCGCGGGGAAGACACGTCGGAAAGCGATGTGGACCTCCTTGTCGACGTGACCGGTGAGACCACGCCATGGTTTCCGGGGAGCCTGATCGCCGACCTCGAGCAACTCCTGGGTCAGCGCGTCCAGGTGGTGATTCGACGCTCGTTGAGTCCTCTGATCCGTGACGCCGTTCTGCGGGAAGCCGTGCCGTTGTGAAATCCCAGCGCGCATACGTCGAACATGTCATTGAGTGCATTCGCAGAATCGCCGAGGATTCCGCACCTGGCCGAGATGCTGTCTTTGCTTCGCGAACACTTCAGGACGCCATCGTTCGCAACCTTCAGGTACTCTGCGAGTCGACGCAGCGGATCGGCGAGCCGCACAAACAGCGGCATCCCGAGATCAATTGGCTATCGATAGCCGGCATGCGAAACGTCCTGGTGCACGACTACTTTGAAGTAGATTTTGAGACGGTCTGGCTCGTCGTTACGCGAGATCTCCCTCCCCTTGAGAAGGCGGTGCGCGCCATCCTGGCTGTGTTGGATCAGCCGCGTTAGGGTGCCCCGCTCGCCAGCATTTCAAGCCAGAGTCGAAGCGTTAAATCGTGCCGCTCCGGATTCGCAAGATACGGTCAAAGCTCCGAAAAATACCCGGCTTCCAGAACCGCAAGATCGAGCGGAGCCGCACGGGCGAGGTATTTCACATCTTCCCGATCGCGAGCCGAGTTCCGTTCCAACTTCGATAGCGCGAGGTCGTGCGCTTCGAGCCCCAGGAGGAGCAGTCTGCGATATGCGGCCGGGAACATCGACATCAGGCGGTCCGCATAGTTCTCGGGTACCGTCGCGATGCCGACATGCTGTGCGTATACTCCGTACTTCTTGTGCAGGGCCGATCCCTCTCCCGCGAGCAATTGGAGGGGCGCGGTCTCCTCGACGGGGATCACTGTCAGGCAATCGACATCTACCGTCGGACGCGGCAAACCGTGCAGCATCGCAATCGCAAAGCCGCCGATGCAATGGAGTGCGACGGGGCGATCGAGGGTCTTGTCGATTTCAAGAAAGAACGAGTGCCATGGCTCCGGCGGTTGGTCATGCGGCATAGGGCAAGAATCGTGCGTTCAGATCCGTCAGCAAATTCCAATGGCTGGCTTCGACAGGGCGCGTCCGCCGAAGCCAGCGGCGCTCTGTCTCCGAGAGGGACGCTTGGCACAGAGTGTCCTCCCGGACCAGGCGAGCGCGGTCCAGGACCTCCTCGATTCCGCGAAGCCGGCTCGTAGCCAAACCATCGCCCCGTTTCTCCGCCACCTGCCGCGCTAGCGTGACAACGAATCCGAGCCGGTTCTGGATATCTCGCAATTTGGCTTCGCGTATCAGCCACTCCCAATCGAGATCGCTGTGTTCGACCACGAGCCAAGGCAAAGCTTCGATCACGCGGACTTCCACCTCGCTTGCGGCGATAGCGGCCAGAAGGACGACAGCGGGATTCTTCCTGTCTGCGCCGCGCAACTGTCGGAAGCCGGGATATCCTAGCCTGGCGAGCGCGGCCGCCAGGGACGAGGACTGCCACGAATCGATACTGCCGGATTCAAGCGGCAGAGCAGTAGGACCGAGGCCGTACAGCTTCACGATCTTCGGTCCGAGTTGAGCAGTGACCGGTCGCCGGCCACGTTCCAGAAGGGCGAGATATGCCTGTGACACTCCCAGCCGGTCCGCTGCCTGTTGTTGTGTCAGGCCGGCTGTCTGGCGTGCCGATCGCAAGTGTTCCGGGCGCAAGTCGCAACTCCTTTGGACCCTATTATAACAATTATTGTAATAGCGTGGTGCCCTGCCGCTCGCCCGTCAGCAACCGCAATGGCTGGAGTCGCTACAGCGGTCCAGTCGTCCCCAGGCCCGATCACTGGACTGGTGGCGCGCCCGGATCGTAAAACCCGTCGCCAAGCCCGAGGAACAGCGCCAACCCCTCATCGATCGCGGCCATCTCCCGCCGCGCAAGCTCACCATACACGCGCCGGACCCGCCGCTTGTCGACCGATCGCAACTGGTCGATCAGCGCGAAGGACTTCTTGGCGAGGCCGCTCTGGCTAGGCGCGAACGGCGGATACAGCAGTCCCTCGCCCGGAGTCCCTGTCACCGGCACGACGCACACGAGCGGAAAGCGCTGGTCGCCGACGACGTCCGGATCGCTCACCACCACGCAGGGCCTCACGCCATGCTGTTCGTGGCCGAGTGTGGGGTCGAGCTCCACCACGACCACCGCACCGCGACCGAGTTTCACTCGCGCCCCTCTACCCAACCCTCGCCGGGAACCCACCGAACCGGCTTGCCCGCACTCCTATCGAGGAGTGCCTCGGTATCTTCCTCAGGCAAGCCGCGCGTCCATTCTTCGAGTCCCTGCTCGGCGAGCTCGGCGCTCTCGGCGTGGGGATTCTGCAGTGATCGGCCAAGCTCCGCGCGACGGCGACGATCAAGTTCGTTCATACCTTCGACTGTACTTCGGTCGCAACCTCGAGCTAGAACCGCGCGCTTGCATTCCCCGCCAAAAGATCCGAATATAATATCGGAGGGTAGACATCTGCCACCACCGCCAAGAGGTGCTCAAGCGCCAATCGGCGGCGAAATAGGGGTGTGCCAATGAACATCGGGGTGATTCGAGAGCGCGGCGCTTTCGACCGCCGGGTGGCGCTGACGCCTCCCGTGGTGCGGCGGCTCGCCGGCGCCGGCCACACCGTTTGGGTCGAGACCGGGGCCGGCGATGGCGCTATGTTCCGCGACACCGAGTACCTCCGCGCCGGGGCGCAGATCGCGTATTCGCCCGCGGAGGTCCTCCAGCGCGTCGAGCTGCTGGCCAAAATCGGCCGGCCCACGGCGGAAGAACTGAATCTCTGTGCGCCGGGCATGGCGCTGATGGCCTTCTACCACCTCGCCGTGGCGGACCGCGGTCTGGTGGAAACGCTGGCCGGGCGCAGCCTCACCGCCATCGGCTGTGAGATCATCCAGCAGGACGACGGCCGCCTGCCCGTGCTCGCCGCCATCAGCGAAATCGGCGGACAGATGACGGCCGCCATCGCCGCGCACCTGCTTCGCTCAAGCTCCGGCGGACGTGGCATCCTGCTGGGCGGCACGCCGGGAGTGCCGCCGGCCCGCGTGGTGATCCTGGGCGTGGGCTCGGTGGGCTTCGCCGCAGCGCGCGCCGCGGCCGCCACCGGCGCGCGCGTGGCCGCCTTCGATCGCGACCCGGGCAAGCTGCGCCACCTCATCGAGCACGTCCCCGACGCCGAAACCTACCTGGCCGATGAAGACGCCGTCGCCGACGCCGTGGCCGGCGCCGACGTGGTCATCGGCGCGGTCCTGGTGGCCGGCACCCGTGCGCCCCACGTGGTGACCCGCGCCATGGTCGAGGGCATGAAACCGGGTTCGGCCATCATCGATGTTTCCATCGATCAGGGCGGCTCGGTCGAAACCAGCCGGCCCACCACCCTCGGGGCCCCCACGTTCGTCCACAAGGGCGTGACTCACTTCTGCGTTCCCAATTTCACCGCCGATATCGGCCGCTCCGCCAGTGTGGCCATCGCCCAAGCCATGCTCCCCTACGTGCTCTCCATCGCCCGCCACGGTGTCGATGCCGCCATCGAGAAATGCCCCGATCTGGCGCGCGGCGTATACACGCTCCGCGGGAGGCGTCCGTGACCGGCGACTATCGCTCCCGGATTGCGACTGCCGATGAAGCGCTCGCCGTGGTCCGGTCCGGGCAGCGCGTCTACATCCACAATGGCTGCGCCGAACCCGTGGACCTGGTGGGTGCGCTCACCCGCCGCGGCCCCGAGTTGCGCGACGTCGAGGTGATCCACATGGCCACCATGGGGATCGCCGATTACAGCCTGCCCGAGTACGAGGGCCACTTCCGCGCCAACGCCCTGTTTATCGCCGCCAACGTGCGCCAGGCCGTGCAGGAGGGCCGCGCCGATTATACGCCCATTTTCCTGGGTGAGATCGAAGGCCTGTTCCGGTCCGGCGCCTTGCCTATCGATGTGGCCCTGCTCCAGTGCACGCCGCCCGACCATTACGGTTACATGAGCTTCGGCCCCAGCGTGGATGTCACCGTTACCGTGGCGCAGTGCGCGCGCCACCTGATCGTGGAAATCAACGACCAGATGCCGCGCGCGCTGGGCGACGCCTTTCTGCACGTGAGCCGCGTGAATGCGTTCATCGAAACCTCCCACCCGCTGGTCGAATACCCGACCCACGAGGTGACCGATCTGCACCGCGCCATCGCCCGCAACATAGCGGCGCTGATCCCCGACGGCGCCACCATTCAGACCGGCATCGGCGGCATCCCCGAAGCCACGCTGGCCCTGCTGGGGAATCACAAGGACCTCGGCATCCACTCCGAAATGGTCCCCGACGGCGTCATCGAGCTGATTCAGGCCGGCGTCATCAACGGCGAGCGGAAGACGCTGCATCCGCATAAAGTGATCTCGGCTTTTGTGCTCGGCACCAAGCCGCTGTTCGATTTCATCGACAACAACCCCATCTTCGAGTTCCACCCCACCGCCTATTGCAACGACCCGTTGGTGATCGCCCAGAACGACGGCATGGTGGCCATCAATTCGGCCATCGAAGTGGATCTGACCGGGCAAGTCTGCTCGGACTCCGTGGGCCGCGCCCCCTACAGCGGCATCGGCGGGCAGGTGGATTTTCTGCGCGGCGCCGCCCGCTCCAAGGGCGGGCTGCCGATTATCGCCCTGCCCTCGACCGCCCGGAACGGTACGGTCTCGCGCATCGTCCCGGAGCTCCAGCCCGGCGCCGGCGTGGTCACCTCGCGCGGCGACGTCCACTACGTGATCACCGAGCACGGCGTCGCCTACCTGCACGGCAAGACGCTGCGCCAGCGCGTCGAAGCGCTCATCCGGATAGCCGACCCGAAATTCCGCGCCGATCTCGAGGATTTCGCGCGCCGCAGCAAGCTGCTCGTGGGGCAGGTCCCCGACCTGCCGCTTGCGGTGCATTAAGATCTGATAGAGGATGATTTCCCGCCGGACTCTGGTGACCATCGCTGTACTCTCCAGCGCCGTGATGGAGGTGCTGGACACTTCCGTTGTCAACGTGAGCCTGCCCCATATTGCGGGGAGCCTTTCGGCCACCACGGATGAAGCCACCTGGGTCCTCACCTCGTACCTGGTAGCCAATGCCATCATCCTGCCCATGAGCGGCTGGCTGGCCAACTACTTCGGCCGCAAACGCCTGCTGCTGACGGTGGTGACGGGCTTTACCGTGTCGAGCCTCCTGTGCGGACTCGCGCCCAGCCTGCCCATGCTGATTCTCTTTCGCGTGCTGCAAGGCACCACCGGCGGCGGGCTTCAGCCGCTTTCCCAGGCGGTGCTGCTCGAGGAGTATCCCCCTCAAGAGCGCGGCAAGGCCATGGCGTTCTTTGGGCTGGGGATCGTGGCCGCGCCCATACTCGGCCCCACCCTGGGCGGGTGGATCACCGACGCTTATTCCTGGCGCTGGGTCTTCTACATCAACCTGCCGGTGGGCATCGCCAGCCTGATCATGATCTCCATGTTCGTCACCGATCCGCCCTACATGCATCGCGGCTCGCTGCGCGCCGACTTCTGGGGATTCGGCATGTTGGCCGTGGGCATGGGTGCGCTGCAGATCATGCTCGACAAGGGCCAGGAAGACGACTGGTTCGGATCGAACTTCATCGTCATGCTGGCCATCGCCGCCGCTGTTCTCCTGGTCGGCTTCATCGTCCGGGAGTTATTGATCGACCAGCCCATCGTTCACCTGGAGCTGCTGAAATACAGGAGCTTCGCGGCCGGCATCTTCTTCGTGACGGTGCTCGGGTTCGTGCTTTACAGCAGCCTGGTTCTCTTGCCGCTCTTCATGCAGACCCTGCTCGGTTGGACTTCCGCCACCGCGGGTCTGTGGTGCAGTCCGCGCGGCATCGGCACGGCGCTGTGCATGCCGCTGGTGGGGTACCTGCTCGGCAAGGGCTGGGATGGCCGCTGGCTGTTGGCGTTCGGTTTCGTCATCGGGGGCATTTCCCTCTTGGGCTTTTCCCGCATGAATCTTCAGTCCGGAACCTGGGACATCCTGGTATGGCAGCTCAGCCAGGGCCTCGGCATGTCGTTCGTCTTCGTCCCGCTCACCACTCTGACCATGGACCCCATCCCCAAGCGCGAGACCGGCTATGCCACCGCCCTCTACAGCGTCACGCGGAACATCGGCTCCAGCGTCGGCATCTCGTTCGTGACCACGTGGCTCGCGCGGCGCGCCCAGTTCAACCAGTCCGTGCTGGCCGCCCATGTGACGCCCTACGATTCAGCCGCCCAACGGATGCTGAGCCAGGCTCAGGCGATGTCGATGCGTAACGGCGCCGATCCCGTAACCGCGAATCGACAGGCCATGGCGATGGTCTACGGCGTGGTGCGACAACAAGCGTCGGTGCTGAGCTTCCTGAGCGTGTTCCAGATGATGGGCGCGGTGTTCCTGGTCATCATCCCGCTGGTCCTGCTCCTCCGCAAGCCCAAGCATCTCAGGGAACCCCAGCCATCGCCTTGAACCCCCGCCCCTCCCGTGCTACCTTCATTTCCATATGAACCCTTACGCTTCGCACTTAGGAGATCGGGATCCGCTGCCCGTCATCGCCGCCACACCCCAACACCTGGCCGCTCAGTTGGACCGCCTCGGCCCGGACGGCCTCGAACGCCCGCGCGCCCCCGGCAAGTGGAACGCCCGCCAGATTCTCTGTCATCTCGCCGACGTGGAATTGGTTTTCGCCTTCCGCCTGCGCCAAGCCCTGGCCGAAGACCATCACGTCATCCAGCCCATGGACCAGGACAAGTGGGCCGCCATGTATCACGCCTTCGGTGCGCGCGCCGCGCTGGAGGTCTTCACCACCGTCCGCAAATGGAATCTTGCGTTACTCGCGGCGCTCCCACCCGCTGTCATGTCCAAGCCCGTGACCCACCCCGAGCGTGGTCCAATGACCTTCCGGGTGTTGATCGAAACCATGGCCGGCCACGATCTCAATCACCTCAAGCAGATCGAAGCCATCGCGTAGTTTAGTACATTGAAGGCGCTCTTGCTTGCCAAGAAAGAGAACAGGGTCAGAAGGATCGCACCCGCGGAAAAGCCCCAGGACAGGTAGAGCAGCCACAATGCAATAGCTTGGGACAAGGGTACGACGTCCTTGATGAAAGCCAGCGACAGGCCCAGCAAACCGGCAGAGAGGGTAAGGACGGCCCTATCGAGCTCCTGTTGCGCCGCGTGGACATTGTCCTGACATTTCAGGCTTTGGGCCTCGTATAGCCTCTGGCGCTGAGCTGCATACGGGTCTGGATTTTCCGATTCCAACGCGACCTTTCCAAATCACGCAAACGATCAACATAAAGTGTATCGCCAAACCCCGATGCTCTGGGAGTCTGCCCGGAACATTCGTCTCGGGCGGGCGGCGCGTGGCCTGCGACGCTCGACAATCGGGAAGAAAGCTCTCGTCTGGGTCTCGCCTCTTTGCCGAAGCGCGGGGCGAAGTGCGACGTACCGGCTTGGTGAACGGCGCGCGATCAAAAGCGCCGGTCTTCGGACCCCGATGACGACGGCCCCGCTCCCCTGGCCCCTGACCCCCGGCCCCCGTTCGCTCACATCCCCATCGTCGCCGCCAGTGTCACAATCCCGCTCCACAGGTTCCCCACCCGCAGGTTTTCGTTGTCGCTGTGCTGGTTGTTGTCGAAGTTCACGATCGGCACCCCCACCGCCGGCACGCCCAGCTCGCGGATGAACGGAGCGATGGGCACCGTGCCTCCCATGGTCCTGATGCGCACCGGCTCCGCGCCCCACATGCGCGTCAGCGCAAGCGTCACCCGCATGGCCTCCGCCGATTCCGGCTCGGTGCGATACGCCTCCATCGTCTCGCCTGCCTTCAACCGCGCCACCTTCGGATACTTCAGCCGCGTGGCATCGTCCGGCTCGCTTTCACTCACGTGGTAGCCCTGCTTTTCGATATGCGCGCGCACCCTTTCCACCATCCGCGCCGCCGGCGTTTCTTTCACCAGCCGCATATCGATGGCGGCGGTGGCTTCCGTCGGAATGATGGTCCGCGGTTCGTCCACGTAACCGCTCCGCATGCCGCGCACGTTCAGGCTGGGGAATTGCAGCGCCTCTTGCAGGCTCTCGCCCACCGCGTCGGGTTTGGCCACGCCGAACAGCTTCAGCAGCGCCGGCTCGTCGTCCGGAACCGACCGCAGCACGCGCCGCTCCTCCGCCGTGAGCGCCGGCACATCGGCATAGAAGCCCTCGATGGTGGTGCGGCCCTGTTCGTCCTTCATGGAGGCCAGCAGTTGCGCCAGCCGAATCGCCGGGTTGGGAATCCAGTTGCCGTAATGGCCGCTGTGCAGCGCCATCTTCGGCCCGTAGACCGTCAGGTCGAGCGTCACAATGCCGCGCGCGCCGAAGGCCAGCGTCGGCCGCCCGTTGGGGTGCACTGGGCCGTCCAGAATCAGCAGCAGCGACGCCTTCAGCTTGTCGCGGTACCGCCCGATGGCCGCCGTCAGGCTGGGCGATCCCATCTCCTCCTCGCCGTCGATCACCACGTGGATATTGCTCGCGAATTTGCCCTCGAGCGCATCCATGGCCGCGCAGAACGCCACAATCGGCGCTTTGTCGTCCGACGCGGAGCGCGCATAAATCCGCCAATCGTCGGGAAATTTCTCGAGCGCGGCCCAACCGGCGATGTCCCACGCGCCGTCCCTCATCACCGGCCGGAACGGGTCGGTCTTCCATCGCGACAGGTCCACCGGCTGGCCGTCGTAGTGAATGTAATAGAGCACCGTGCGCGCGGCGCCCGGCACGTTCCTTTCGGCGTACACCAGCGGGTTGCCCGCCGTCTCCAGCAGCTCCGCCTGCATGCCGTGGCGCTCCAGCAGGCCGCGGATGAACTCCGCGTTGCGGCGGATATTGGCGCGGTCGGTTCCCACGTTGGGTATCCGCAGCAGCTCGTCGAATTCGCCCATGATCCGCCGCTGGTGCGACGCCACCCAGGTCTCCACAGCCGCGCGTTCCTGCCCGTACGCCAGTGCCGCCACGGCCGCCAGCAGTGAGATTCGCAAGATCGTCATCCCCCTACGATACTACTCGCTACCTCAGCGCCAGCAGCCCCACCAGCGCCGCCCCCGCCATCACCCAAAGCGTCGTGCGCGTGGTCAGCACCAGAAAGAGGAAGCTCGCCACCGCAATCCCCACCGGGATCCAGCCGGTCAGCGCGTCGCGCGCCAGAGGAACGGTGGCCTCGATCACCAGGCCGGCTGCCGCGAACGTCACGGCCTGGATGGCGCTCTTCACCCGCGGACGCTCCGCGCGCCGGCCCAGATAGTGCAGGATCGGAATGATCAGAAACGCCGGCGTGAGGCACGCCGCGCAGCCGGCGCATGCCCCCGGCCAGCCCGCCACGAAATACCCCACGCTGACCAGGTAGAGGCCGTTCGGCCCCGGAGCCGTCCTCCCCGCCGCCACGGCCGTGTTGAGCTCGCGGTCCGTGATCAGATGGCGGGTTTCCACGAAGTCGTGCCGCACCACGGGCAGGGAAGTGAGGCCGCTGAAGGAAGTCGCCGAGGCCTTCAACAGCAGCAGAAAAACCAGCAGCGGATTCATTGCCTTGGCTCCTGCCACAGAAAACCCGCCACCGCGGCCAGGCCGAGGACCGCGACCGGCGACATGCCGAATCGGAGTGGAAGCCACACCGCCGCCCCCGCTATCGCCAAGGCCCGAGCCATCCGCCGCCAATCGCGCGTGGCCAGCGAGGGGGCCAGAAGCTGCCACGCGCTGGTGGCCATCAGCCCCACGGCCGCCGCCAGCGTGCCTGCAATTGCCGCCATGGCGACCGCGTTCTGCTTCCAGGCTTCGTAACCCAGAGTCAGCAGAACCACGCACACCGCCGATGGAACCGCGGCCGCCAGCACCGCCAGCAGGGCGCCGGCCCATCCCGCCAGCTCCCAGGCGGCGCCGGCGCAGAACGCCAGCATGTTGGTGCCCGGCGTGATGCGCGCCAGCGCGTATACCAGCCCGTAAGTTTCCGGCGCCAGCCAGCGCCGCGTGGTCACTAACTCCGAATAGAGCGCCGCCACGGTGGGGTCGCCGCCCCCGAAGGTCAGATTGCCAACGCGCGCAAAGACGCCCGTCAAACGCCCGAGGGAAAAAGATTTCATTGATGCTACTCTATCATTGGGTATGCGGGGCAAATGGGCGCTGCTCTCCGTGGTGGCGGTGCTCGCCGGCGTCGCCGGCGGGGTGCTCTCGCTGCGGTACCGGCGTCCGGCGCCGGCTCTTCCGGTTCGCGCGGCCGGCCCCGCCGTGCTGCCGGCCAACCAGGTCACGCTCTCGGGCGCCATTCGCCCGCAGCACGTCGTCGGCGTGGGCGCCCAGGTCAACGGCGTCATCGAAGCCTTCCTGGTGGACGTGGGGCAGGACATCTATCAGGGGCAGGTACTGGCGCGTATCGGCAGCCAGGGGCTGGATAGCTCCCGCGAGGCGGCCGCCAGCGCCGTGGACCACGCCCAGGAGCGGGTCAATCGGGCCGAGGCCGCGGTGGCCGGCGCGCGCCTGGAACAATCCCGCGCGGACGCCGAAGCGCAACGCGCCCGTTTCGCCATGGAGCTCGCGGAAGCCGCCCATTCGCGCCAGCAGTTGCTCTTCAGCCAGGGCGCTACGCCGCGCCTCGTCTATGAGAAGGCGCAAAGCGAATACGACAGCGCGCGGGCCGAGTTCTCGGTGATGGATAAGGCCGCGCGCGCCACCGGCGCACGCGTCCAGAGCGCGCTCCAGGAAGTGGCCTCGGCGCGGAAGATTCTGGCGGACGAGAACCAGCGGTTGGAGGAGTCGCAAGCCGCTTTCGAGGCCGCCGATGTGCACTCTCCCGTGGATGGCCTGCTGGTGGGGCGCAACGGGGAAGTCGGCAAGTCCGCGCAGGAGTTCGGCGACAACCTGTTCCAGATCGCCACCGATATGTACGCCCTCGAAGTAGCGCTCGAGCCCCAACCACCCATCCTGAAGCGCCTCCGGCCGGGACAGCCGGCGCTGGTCCTGGTCCCCGACCTGCAAAGCGCCGGCATCGCCGGCGATGTCAAAGAGATCAAGGGCACTCAGGTGCTGGTGGAATTCAACAGCACCCTCCCCGCCATCCGCCCCGGTATGCTGGCCGACGTACGCCTCAAGCTGGATTGACGGTTACAATAAACCAGGTGCCTTTATGGAATTTCTAGCCAGCAGTCTCTTGGAACTGATCACCCAGACCTCAACCAACCTTCCGCCCGACGTGCGCGCCGCCATGTCGCTGGCGGCCAACATCGAAACGCCGGCCACGCAGTCCGCGCAGGCGTTCGACATTATCCTCTCGAACATCGACATGGCGGTCGATGACACCGGCCCCGTCTGCCAGGACACCGGCATGCCGACTTTCGTGATCCACACGCCCGTCGGCGTGAACCAGATCCGCATCGGGAAAGCCATCCGCGAGGCCATTGCCGAAGCCACGCGGCTGGGCAAGCTGCGCCCCAACTCGGTGGATTCCATCACCGGGAAGAACAGCGGCAACAACCTCGGCGAAGAGACCCCCGTGCTGCACTTCGAGCAGTGGGAAGAGGATGAGATTGAAATCCGGCTGCTCCTCAAGGGCGGCGGCTGCGAGAACATGAACATCCAGTACTCGGTGCCGTGCGTTCTCGATCACCTGGGCCGCGCCGACCGCAACCTCGAGGGCGTCCGCAAGTGCCTCCTCCACGCCGTATGGCAGGCGCAGGGGCAAGGCTGCGCGCCCGGGGCCATCGGCGTGTGCATCGGCAGCGACCGCGCCCACGGCTACGAGATGGCCAAGGGCCAGCTCTTCCGCACGCTCGACGATGTGAACCCCAACCCCGTGCTCGCTACGCTCGAATCCGAAATCATAGAAGAGGCCAACAAGCTGGGCGTGGGCGCCATGGGATTCGGCGGCAAGGCGTCGCTCATCGGCTGCAAGATCGCGGCCGCCAACCGCCTGCCGGCCAGCTTCTTCGTTTCGGTGGCCTACGATTGCTGGGCCTTCCGCCGCCTGGGCGTACGGCTGGACGCGGCCACCGGCGCCATCACGAAGTGGCTGTACCGCGATCCGTCGCGGCCCATCGAGCGCATGGCGCGCCACGCAGGCTTCACTCTCACCGGCCGTGAAGTCATCCTGACGCCGCCGCTCACCGAGGCGCAGATGCGCGCGCTGAAAGTCGGCGACGTGGTGCTGATCCGCGGCGACATGTTCACCGGCCGCGACAACGTGCACGCCTACCTGATGAAGAACCCGCCGCCCGTGGATCTGAACGGCGCCGTGCTCTACCATTGCGGCCCCGTGATGTTAAAGGAAGGCGGCCGCTGGCGGGTGAAAGCCGCCGGCCCCACCACCAGCAGCCGGGAAGAGCCTTACGAAGCGGACGTGATCCGGCGTTACGGCGTGCGCGCGGTAATCGGCAAAGGCGGGATGGGCGCGAAAACCCTGGCCGCCCTGAAGGAGTTCGGCGCCGTCTACCTGAACGGCATCGGCGGCGCCGCGCAATATTATGCGCGCACGGTGAAGGAAGTCCCCGGCGTTTATCTGATGGAGTTCGGCATCCCGGAAGCGATGTGGCACTTCCGCGTCGAGGACTTCGCCGCGATCGTGACCATGGACGCGCACGGCAACAGTCTGCACGCCGACGTCGAGCGGCAGACCGGCGAGGCGCTGGAAGCGTTGCAGAAGGCGTAGCCGGGTTGCTACACTGAAACTTCCCCGGCCAGGTAGCTCAGTCGGTAGAGCGCAGCCCTGAAAAGGCTGGCGTCGGCGGTTCGATTCCGTCCCTGGCCACCACCCTAAAGTATTCATAACTCAACACCTGGAAACCCATTCTTCTGTCTGTGCCAAATTCGTGCCATACACCCGGCGCAGGGCCTCGTCTTGCCGGGCTTGCCGCTCCGGCATCCACTTGGCGTAGTGTCGCTCGATAGTGGCGACCTTGTCCCCCAAGATGTCCGCCACCACCTGGATGGGCACCTCCTTCGCCAGAAGCTCGCTCGCCAGCGTGTGCCGGAAGCGATGGCAATGCGCGCCCTCAACGCCGGAGCGCTTGAACACCGCAGCCATGGCCCGCTCCGCCCCTTTGACCAGGCTCCGCACGCTGGCGTTGCCGCTGGAGAAATACAGCCGGCTATCTTTTGCCGCACCTTTTGGCGGGGGAAGTCGATCCAGCGCCTCCAGTACCACTTGCGGTAAGTCCACCCGTATCCATCGGTGGTTCTTAACTGAGCGCCTCTGCAGCAGCGTGCCATGGACGTGGTCGCGCGATAGCGTCTCGACATCGCTAATGCGCAGACCAGTGTACCGCATGAGCAGCGCTCGCGCGCGCGCCCGAAGCCGCTCATAGATGCCGCGGCCGATTTGGTCGCAAGCGGTGAAGATGCGAACAATCTGCTCTGAGGTATAGGGCACCACGTCATTGGCTTCCACGAGCCGCGGACGCTTCAGGGCCCTGGCCGGGTTCTTCGTGGTCCACTCGCGGTCGATGCAGAAGGAAAAGAACTGGCGCAGGATTTCGATCTCCTTAATCCACGTCCAATTGGTTTTGTTCCGCCAGAGCCGATAACCGTCCATGGCTTCCACATTGATCTGATCCACGCGCCCGAGCGATCTGTCCGTGCAGTATTCGCTCAGGTAGCCGAGGACCCGTTTGTATTTCCGGATTGTCTCGGAGGCTTGTTCGGCGTGCTGGGCGTGGAACGCCTCCACTGCTTCGCTGAGCAGCTTGCGGGGCCGGCCATAGGACTCCTCCTCTCTTTCCGCCAGGCGCCGCGCGGCGCGCTGGAGATCCCGCGTCTTCAGCGACTCTCGGACCCGCCGGCCGTTCACGGTACCGCAGATTCGCAGCGGGCAGTGACCACGGCATTTCAGAAAGTTGGGGCCGTCTTTGTGATTTCTATCAGGGCACTTTTGGGTGTGCCGTCTTTGAATTGTCAGCATGGCACACACCTTACCTCTGAGTGCGGCGGCGATACTCGCGCATCGCCAACGAGTACGGAATCCGGAGCTCAACGCGGGTACGCTTGCCATTCTTGGCCGGTTGGCTCAGCTTGAGCACTCCGTCCATGTCCTGGAACCAGCGGAGGATTGTGGATGTGCTTGTCCCGAACAACTCGGCGTAGAACTGAGGAGAGTAGTGTGGGTCAATTACGATCGGCTCTGGATCGATTGTTCTGTTCATTTCTCCTCCCGGAAGGATTGCGACAAACTTCGAATCTCGCACCACGGACGGCTTTTAGTTTGATTTTTCTCGATTGCGTTACTGCTGGACGGTTCGAACCGGTCCGCTTCGGCCGGCGATGTGCCGGAACGGGCGGACAGACCGATTCGTCAGCGCGATGTCGGGCATAAGTACCGGCACATGGATCAACTCCTCGGGACTGCGAACCATTACCGCCACCGCGCGGTTGTAGGCCGCAGCCGCCTCGATAGAGACAGCGCGGTTCTTTGGATGGGAGGCCAGCAGGCGTATTTGGTCCAAGTCATCTCCACGGTTGCGGAGCCACACTGCGCGCCCCGCGGTCACGTAGTTCGTGGCGTCTTTTCTTCGGATGACTCGGCGGCCATTCCAAAGCGGATTCGAAACCCTGACGTACGCAGGATTCCCGCATGCCTGCTGTCTGCCCCGGGTGTAGCCCCCGCGGGCCTCTTGGGTTTCCGGCCGCGTGGCCGGAGGCCGGATCATAGGCGAAGCCCCGTAAGAGATAACCCTGCCTCTGTCGCAAGCTTGGCAAGATGCTGCCGAGTGCGGAGTATCTGGTTGATGGCGCACTCGATACGCTGCAGGTCCTCAGGAGTCGCGATCACATTCTCGCGCTCAATGTCAGAGAGCTTCGCTCGTGAGATCCCAGCGAGTTGGCAAACCGCGTGTCCTGGAATCCCCGCCGCCGCTCTTTTCGCTCTGAGGTTTTTGGCCGTCATTCGCTGCTCCTGAAGTATTTCTTTCTCCGACTAATAGTCTCCCAAGGTGTCAAGGGGAAAAAACCGGCTCTTCAAGGGGAAAGGAGGGGAAATTTCTTGAGGTGAAAAAAGTTTGCGGGTGAAAGGGCCTGAGGCGGCCCTACAGCAGCCCGGCAGCCCTGAGCGCGTTTCGGTAGTTCTTCAGGGTGCGGTTGTGATGGCCCCTCAGGCCGATTATACGTTTGACTAACGCCCATGCAAAGATGCCCGGTTGGAAATTGCCCTTCGCAATGTCGGCCTTGTCGGCGTCCTCCAGCGCTGCCCACACATCGAGGTCCGGGAATTGTTGCTCCAGCAGGGCAGGAGTTTGGTACCGCTTGCAAGCCGTCTTGAGCATCTTCAGATCCTCAAAGTAACGGTTATACCGAAGCACGGCCGCCAGCTTATTCCGCAGCTTCGGGTCTGCTGTGCGGCCTTCTGCTTCCCTCAAGAGCGCAGGCAGCGGGACGCGCGCAGAATCTGACTCTGGCCCCCCGGACCCCGGTGAACCATGGATGTCCAGCATCAGGTCATCGAGGGTCGGGATCCTCGTGTCTGACGTGGCAGGGACCACAATAGCCATGTTCAGACCAATGTCCGAAATCCACCATTGCATGTTGTCGTAGTCGTCAGCAATTTGGTCGAACTGGTCGCCTGCAAAGCCGAAGATGGCTTGCCCTCGCGAAAAAACCGGCTGGTTAAGATCGTCAGACAACGACTCGACAGGAATGTGAGATTCCCTTGCGATTTGTTCCACTACGTCGCGATGTGTTTGATGTGCCGGTACTGAAAGGCTCACGAAATTGTATATGAGCAATTCGCGAAATTTGGATGTCTTGGAGGTTTTTTCGTAGCTGAAGTTCCGCCAGAGTAGCGGATCGCATCGCCGGGGTCTCAAGTTCGTTAGCTCCTTTTGGCCTTGCTCCGCCTGACGACGTTCGAGCTGCTTGTAGCCCTGGCGAATCCACCACCGTTTCCGTCTGGCTAGTCCTGGTGCGATTGATGGCGCTCCACTCCGAATCTCTTTTGGAGTCCCGATACCGGTGAACTCGGTCCAAGCCACATGCTCCCAGTAGTCGAGCAACATCATGAAGGCGTTCTGAAGTTCGATGGTTGAGACTAGCCGT
The DNA here is from genome assembly GCA_003170915.1 of Bryobacterales bacterium. Taxonomy (GTDB): domain Bacteria; phylum Acidobacteriota; class Terriglobia; order Bryobacterales; family Bryobacteraceae; genus Fen-178. The sequence continues at coordinate 26,198 of PMYB01000026.1, forward strand.
TTGAACGCCGCCGCCTTGATATTGTACCGGGATAGGGCAACTCGCGCGCACGCCTTGCTCCCGACATGACTGCATTCCTTGGTGGCCGCCGCCGCCAGTTTGTTCAGGCGGTCCTGCTTCCAAAGCTCAATGCTCGGAAAACTCGGCAGCGAAACAAACATATCGGCGGCCTCAGCTGCCGTGCGCACTTCGGCTGGTAACGCCGTCGCGCCCACTGCGATTTGCTGTAGGGAAACTGCCGCCAACCGGGCAGGCGTCCCAGATTTCTGCTTACGGATGTCATTCATGCAGTTTAGCTGCGCCTCAATGAGCGCCTGCAAGATTTCCCGGAGTTCCTTTCTTATTGAAGGAGCGCTTCCCCGGTAATGTGAACGGGTCCATGGGGGTGCTAGATTAACCGTTGCGGCGACCGTCTCATCAGCAGCTTCATCGAGCCATGCCTGGCAGAAACCTGGCTGCAATGCGTAGTATTCCATTCGTGGCTTGAACGCTTCAGACACACCGGCCCGCATGGCTTCAGTCGCTTGATTGCTTTCAAGCAGGACAGGGCCGGTGGGGTACGGGATGGTGGGACAATCTTCGAGAAGCCGCTTTACCTTCCGCTCGGTTTCCGCGATGGCTACGCGCACGTCCAGAGGCAAGGTTGGCTTTGGCGGGCGGGATCGCTCCGGCGTGTTCGGCTGTGGTGGCGGGATCTCCGGCATCTCGAATTGGAGTCACCTCGATTTTAACCCGCTCTTAAGTGGAGGGGGCCATTGGTGGGCCAGCCCCACCCGCTACCAACAGATCCTCGCTCGCAGGCCCTCCCTCAGGGATTTCCTCGTTCCTCGGTGGGCCCAGGCAGAATGCGGATCACCTCGGTCAAGCGCCCGCCGTCTGGCTCCTCCGCCCACAAAGACTGGCGGACCGCCTCCAGTTGCGCAGCTTGGCTGGCACTGATATCCGCCCCGCGGCATGCGACCCCGATCAGATCCAGCAGGAAGTACCGCTGGCCCCGCAGCTCCCGCGTACTGCCATCGGCGAAATGCAGGACCACCGGGTCCGAACTCATTCTGGCTTCTAAAGCCCTGATGCGTTTTTCAATCTTCATGTTCTTCCTTCCCGGGCTGGCTTCATCCGCGTTCACCGCAAGGGTTTCTCGCTTCGGCACGCAGCCTTTCACCCTGTCGAGCTGGGCGGCTATGAACATTTTACAGCCTCGGCGTTTTGGGTGACAATGAGCATCAGAAGTTGCGCTGGACCCATATTGGCGGGACAAGCCATCCCGCCGCCGAGCGCAGGGTGGGACAAATGTGCGCGACCGTCTGGTCATTTCCGGGACGCCGGGGTGGTTGCCCGCCACGCCGGCATCCGCATCGTTGAGCGGATGGGAAGCCACAAGAGCCAGAAGAGCGCGAGGGCGGTGGCCGCCCCTCCGACCAGATACATGGGCCATGGGCCGAACGCATCGAGCAAGGACGCGTTCTTCGGCTTGCGGCACAGGTACATGTAGTTGGTGCCGAGAACCGCATTGAGCCCGCCGACCGCCGCCGTGTAGCCCAGGAGCAGGCCAAACGCGCGCCATGGCGTGCAGCGGCTGAGCGGCGCCGCGCCGCCGAACACCAGCACCGCGACCGCAACAACAACTCCACCATGCGCAATGAAGAAATAGATGGCCGGATAGGAGGGCCACGGGGACCACAGGTCCGGCGTGAGCAGCGCCATGCCCGCTCCCGCCAGCCCGGCAAAATACGCAAACTCGACCATGATCGGAACAGGCTTAATACACGCCCAGACCGCGCTCCACACGGTCAGGTCGCAAAGCTGAAGGGGCAGATTCGCCAGGTGGACGCCCTCATGTGAGTAGCGAAACGCCCACCAGATCAACTCGTTCCCGGCGAGACCGAAGCCGAGCGCAAGCCGCACTCGCCGCGAGAACCCTTCGGGCGAACCCCGATCGCGCCGGCACAGCGCCGAGAGCAAGATTGCCACGCCGGCAATCCCGATCAGCAATGAGATGTGGGCGTATCCTATAAGCGGCACCTTTCGATTCTACAGGAAGGGCGTTTCAAGATTAGGACCTCATCCTGCACGCTGGCTCGTTCCTACACTCGAATACCCGCTATTTCTTCACGCGCGATTGCCTCCTCGCCGCCTTCTGAGCGACGGCAGGTACGGCGGTTTCGGGGTCGCTGCGGGCTAAGCACCTGTCCGTGCAGCTTTGGCTTTGGCCTTCCTCACGGCCGCCCAGCGCTTCCGGGTCGCCGCAATGATCCGCGCCCGCCCCTTGGGGCTCAGGAACTGCAAACTGCCGGTGGCCGATCCCGCCGCAAGTACGTGGACGCCCCGGAACCCCAGCCTGGTGGGACGAGCCGTCCCGCCGCACCGGAGCCCAACGTGGGCCAAGTGCACGCGAGGGGGCGGCCATTTCCGGTTACGCCGCAAGCGCCAGTTTGCCCGTGGTGGAAGCTAGCCTGACTTTCGCACTTC
>PMYB01000001.1 GCA_003170915.1 Bryobacterales bacterium
TCCCAATCGCTGGGCGTCTGCGGCAGGATCACGCCATTGGAAGTGATCTGCCAATGGCCGCTGAACACATAATCGGGATACGCGGCGATGGCGATGTTGGTCGTCGTCCACGGATAACGCTTGAGCGTCTCGGCCGCGATGCGCACGCGCAAATCGCATTGGCCGTTCAGCCCCTTGTACCACGGCGCGATGACGCCGTGCGCATCCACCACCGCGTCGTGGCCGTAGTAATGTGCGTTGGTGCTCGCCGGCGTGGTTTGGTAAGCCGCGCAGCAGAACGCGATCAGGAGGAACTGGAGGATGAATCGTTTCTGCATAAGACAGTTGACGAAATAAGCATCCTCGCTCCAAGCACAGAAGCATGGAAAAGAGGCAAAAACTAGAGGAATACTAGAGGAACACTAGAGGAGCACTAGAGGAACAATACAGGGCAGCTCCGGATATAGTGGCTAGTTCCTGGCTTGATTCTGGCCGTACCCGAGCCATCCCGTGGCTTCTCCTTCCAATGCGCCGTTACACCGCAACCGCAGCCCGCGCCGTTCGGGACCGGAGCTTTCATCTCGGCTGCTAAGAGCTTGACCGGCGGGGGGAAATCCATTGAGCTTTGCAGGAGCGAACCCGCCACGAGCATGAACGAACACCTGGACGCATACCTGCGGAAGATTGAGACCGCGCGCCGGCTCGGCAATGATACTGAGCACACGCACCGGCCCGCCTTGCAGGCGTTGCTGGAGGCGCTCGACGGGTCCATCACGGTGACCAACGAGCCGAAACGCATCCAGTGCGGCGCGCCCGACCTGGTGATCACGCGCCAGAGGGATAGCCTGGTGCTGGGCTACGTCGAAGCCAAGGATGTCGGGGTGTCCCTGGATGAGGCGGTCAAATCCGAGCAGGTTAAGAAGCGCTACCTTCCTGCGCTGCCCAATTTCGTGCTGACCGATTACCTTGAGTTCCGCTGGTTCGTGGACGGCCAACTGCGCGACAAGTTTGTCCTCGGCGAAGCCAAGCCCAATGGCGCCGTGGTTCCCGACCTGGGCGCGCAGGACCATGCGGAAAAGATGCTGAAGGAGTTTCTGGGCCGCGAGCCGGTCCGGATCGAGGGGGCGGAAGAGCTGGCGCGGCGGCTGGCGCGGCTGACGCACCTGATTCGGGATAGTATTGTGGCCGCTTTCCAGACCGGGAACGCTTCCGAGCTGCTGACCGGCTGGCGCTCGGTATTCGCACAAACCCTGCTGCCGGAGCTGGCGGAGGCGGGCCGGGAGGCGGAGTTCGCCGATATGTTCGCGCAAACGCTGGCCTACGGACTGTTCTCCGCCCGCGCCTTGAGCAGCCTGAGCGCCCGTTTTACCCTGGCGGAAGCGGCCAAGCTGATTCCCCGGACGAACCCGTTCCTGCGGGACTTCTTTGACCTGATCACAGGGCCGAAGCTGGATGACGAGCCGTTCGCCGGCTTTGTGCAGGACGTGGTGACGCTGCTGGACTGCGCGAACATGGCGACCATCCTGGAGGATTTCGGCAAGGGCGCGGGCGCCGGGCGGCGGCGCGATCCGGTGGTGCACTTCTACGAAACGTTCCTTTCGGCTTACGACCCCAAGCTGCGCGAGTTGCGCGGGGTGTATTACACGCCCGAGCCGGTGGTGTCATATATCGTGGAGAGCATTGACTGGCTGCTGCGCGAGAAGTTTGGGCTCAAGGACGGGCTCGCCGACAAGTCGAAGATCACCGTGAAGCGCGAGGAAGCGGGCCAGACGATCGAGGAGGAATCGCACCGCGTCCTGATCCTCGACCCGGCCACCGGCACGGGCACGTTCCTGTTCGAGGTGGTGGAGCACATCCGCGAGCGGTTCGAGAAGAAGCACCAGGCGGGCTTGTGGCCGGCCTATGTGCACGAGCACCTGCTGCCGCGCCTCTTCGGGTTTGAATTGCTCATGGCGCCCTATGCCGTCGCGCATTTCAAACTGGGGCTGGAACTCAGCGCCCGCCACCTCCCCGAACTGTGGCGAGGCACCTGGGCCTATCACTTCGAGCCCAACGAACGCCTCAACATTTACCTCACTAACACGCTCGAAGACCTGAGCAAGGTGGCCGATCAACTCGGGCCGCTCTCGATTGTGAGCCGTGAGGCCAATGAAGCCAGCGCGGTGAAGAAGCACCGGCCCGTGCTGGTCGTGCTGGGTAACCCGCCCTATTCCAATTTTGGCCGCCAGAACCGGAATGACTTCATCCTCGGGCTGCTGGATGATTACAAGCGCGGGCTCAAAGAGAAGAAGATCAACCTGGATGACGACTTCATCAAGTTCCTCCGTTGGGCGCATGACCGCATCGAGCGGACCGGCTCGGGCATCGTCGGCTTCATCACGAACAATGTCTATCTGGACGGCCTGACCCACCGGCGGATGCGCGAGAGCCTGCTGGAAACCTTCGACGAGATTTACGTCCTCAACCTCCACGGCTCGGCCAAGAAACAGGAAACGACGCCCGACGGCTCGAAGGACGACAACGTCTTCGACATCACCGTGGGCGTGGCCATTGTCTTGTTCGTGAAATATGGGAGGGATGGCGTGCCGCCGTCCCCAATTGAAAACAGAAATGGGACGCCGACACGGCGTCCCTCCCGATCAATTTTTATCTTCGCGCCTTTGTGTCTTTATGGTGAAATTCATTTGTGAACATTACGAATCTGAATCCCGACACGGACATCGGCGCGAGCGCGTGGCTGGTGGAGGTGGACGGCCACCGCATTTTGCTCGACGCCGGGATGCACCCCAAGCGCGAAGGGCGCGCCGGGCTGCCGCTGTTTGGCAAGGTGGGGAACGTGGATCTGGACGCGATTGCGATTTCGCATTGCCATCACGACCACGTCGGCGCGCTGCCGGTGGCATTGCGGCATTTTCCCAAAGCGCACGTGCTGATGAGCGAGTTGAGCTATTTCATCGTCGAGCGCGTGCTGCACAATTCGGTGAACGTGATGACGCGCCAGCGCGATGAGCTGGGCATCCGGGAATATCCGCTCTACACGCACGACGAGGTGGACGACATCGCGCCGGTGTTTCAGGGCTTCCGCTACAATCGGGAAGTCGAATGGGCGGCGTTCCACAAAACCCGCGCGGGATTCGTCTCGCCGACGCTGGAATTTTTTGATGCCGGGCACACGCTGGGCTCGGCGGGCCTTTTGATTCGCGGAAAAAAGGAGACGCTGTTTTACACCGGCGATGTGTGCTTTCACGACCAGACGATTTTGCGCGCCGCGCGATTCGAGGACGTGAAGGCCGACGTGCTCATCCTGGAGACGACGCGCGGCAACCGCGCCACGCCGCCGGGTTTCACGCGCGAGGCCGAGATCGAGCGGCTTACGGCGGCAATCCAGAACGCGCTCAAGCGCAAGGGCTGCGTGCTCATCCCGTCGTTCGCACTGGGACGCTCGCAGGAAATCCTGGCGCTGCTGGCGCTGCTCATGCGCGCGGGAAAATTGAAGCCCCAGCCCATTTACATCGGCGGGCTGGGGCGCGTGTTCACGGAAATTTACGATCTCGAAGCCCACCGCACGCATCGGCAACACACGAACCTGCAATTGCACGAGGCGCTGGAACTCATCGTGCTTGAAAAGGGCCAGGCGGAAAAAATGAAGCTCGGCGGCGGGCGCCTTTTTGTGATTACCGCCGGCATGATGAGCGAGCACACCGCCGCACACGACCTCGCCGCGCGCATGATCGGCGATGAGCGGCAATCCATTTTCTTTGTTGGTTATGCCGACCCGGACACGCCGGGCGGACGGCTGAAGGCGGCCAAGCCGGGCGAAACATTCGTGTTCAGCCCCAGCGCCGGTCGCGTGACGCGCCAATGCGAAGTGCTGGATTTTACTTTGACCGCGCATGCGAACCGCGGGGATTTGCTGGATTTCGTCGGGCAGGTTTCGCCGCGCGCAATTCTGCTCAGTCATGGCGGTGAGGAATCCCGCGCCTGGTTTGAGGAACAAATCCGCGCCCGCCATCCCAAAATCAAAATCCTTCAGCCCCAACCGGCCAAAACGGTTGCGGTGTGAAAAACGAAAACCGCCGGGCGAAATGAATTCGACCGGCGGTCGGTTCGTTTTGCGCTCCAAGTTTAATGCCCGCCGTTGACGATGTTGGCGAGGTTGAAGATCGGCAGGAACATGCAAATGACCATGCCGCCGATGACAACGCCCAGGAAGACAATCAGCATGGGTTCAAGGAGCGACATGAGGCCGGAGAGCGTGGTTTCGATTTCCTCGTCGAGAAAGTTCGAGACGCGCTCGAGCATGTTGTCAATGTTGCCGGTTTGTTCGCCGGCGCTCAGCATGCGGATGATCATGCTGGGAAAAATCGAGTTCTTGCCGAGCGCGGCGGAAATGCCTTCGCCCCGTTCAATGTCCAGGGCGGCGGTCTTGATGGCTTTTTCCATGACGACGTTGCCCACGGTTTGAGAGACAATTTGCAGCACTTCCAGGATGGGCACGCCGCTGCGGATGAGCGAGGCGAGTGTGCGCGTGAAGCGGACCAGGCAGATTTTATGCGCAATGGGGCCGAAAATCGGCAGCTTGATGCGGCGGGAATCCCAAAATAAGCGTCCCGGTTTGGTCTTGATGAAATGAAACCAACCCCATAGGGCCACGGCCGCAGTGATGATAAACAGGAGAAAATATTTTTTTACGATCTCGCTGAGATCGATCATGATCTGCGTCGGGCCGGGCAGGGTCGCGCCGAAGCCGGAGTAAACGTCCTTGAAGGTGGGGACGACTTTCACCAGCAGGAACATCGTGATGGAAATCGCCACGATGGTCACGGCCGACGGATACATCAACGCGGTCTTGACCTTTTTACGAAGGCGTTCGGAATTTTCCAGGTAAGTGGCCAGTCGGGCGAGAATTTCCGCCAGCAAACCGCCTTTTTCGCCCGCTGACACCATGGAATAGTAAAGGCGGT
>PMYB01000137.1 GCA_003170915.1 Bryobacterales bacterium
GCCGCCAGTGTCAGAGCAATGGCGGGGAGGGCAAGCAGAGATTTCGAGCGCATAGAGACTACCTTTCGGAGAAACTGAACGGATTATAGCAAGGTGAGGCAGCGTTACGGCGATATCGCGGCAGCCTCGGCGGCGGCGCCCGTCTCGCGAATGGTGACCGAATCCGTGCGCACCTTGTTCCACTCCTGCACCGCGAAGCCATGCGCCTCGAACAGCGCGCGAATCTGGGCGGCGTCCCAACCCCCAATCTCTTCCAGGATGGGCACCAGCACGCTCAGAGCGTCGTCGCTCAAAACCGTGCGCCGCGCGATGTGGGCCACGTATTTCGCTTCCGATACGGCGATGGTAAGCCCCTCGTGACGGCTGACATGCAGCATGACGTGAATGTCCGAGGTGCCATCCCCCACGTACACAAGCTGGTTGGTGGTGATCTCCAACTGGGACCGCAGCTCCTCCAGCACGGCGACCTTGCCGTACCCGGCCGGGACCCGCAGGATGGACTGGATCTCGCCCGATGACGGGTCATACTGGAACTGCGTGCCATAAATATGGTCGGGCGGAACAATGCCCTCCAGCGCCGACTGGATCACCTCTTCCGGCGCCGCCGAAATCACGTAGAACGAAAAGCGCAGCCCGTCCAGGCCTTCCAGCAACTGCGGCAGCAAGCGGATGTTTTGTTTCAGACGAATCCGTTTCCCGGTCTCGACGAGGTGCTCCCGGCGCACACGGCGGTACTCCGGATCGTGCAGAAGCAGGTACGCCAGCTCTCCGCCCTGCTGGACCAGGTGGATGCGCGAAAGCCCCGCCACCTTCTCGCGGAATCCCGAAGCCCCCAGCAACTCGCTGAGGATGACGCCGGAATCGTTGAAACTCAGGGTTTGATCGAAATCGCTAGCCAGTAAATAATGTTTCACGAATCGTGCTGGTTTCATCAAAGAGTTCTCCTTTCGATGGGTTTCAAGTGCGATTGGGAATTTCCGCGGATGGCGGAACGTGCGATGGAGCGAGACGGGGCTGCCTAAAGTTGTGCCACGCATTCAGTATAGCAGGTGGTAGTAAACTCGGTCGAGGAGGAACATCTTTCGTGAATTACTCTCGCAGAGACCTGGGCCTGCTCGTTCCCGCATTGGCGGCGGCCAGCGGCGCGGCGCAGCAGAAGGCCCTTCCATCCAAGGCCTTCAAGTATGAGGACCTGCCGGTGCGCGGCAACGGACCGAACCAATCGCGCGCCGTCATGAGCGGCGAAACCCACTCGGGATTTCCCATCGAGATGCATATCACGGAACTGGGCCCCGGCCAGGCGCCGCACCCGCCGCATAAGCACGTTCACGAAGAGCTGCTGATGCTCCGGTCGGGCATTCTGGACGCCACCATTACCGGGGAAACCACGCGCGTAAGCGCGGGGTCGGTGGTGTATCTGGCCTCCAACGACCTTCACGGCTGGCGCAACCCGGGCCCCGACGCGGCACAATATTTTGTGATAAGCCTCGGCGGCGATAGCGCGTAATCGGTTCTACTTACCGATTACAGTGCCGGTGGTGGCATTCACATAAACGGCGTAGCCCGATTTGGTGTCCCCCCAGACGATGAACCACGTTGGCGCTGGGAAACGGGCCGCGCTTCCCAGGGAGAACGCCACTTTCTTGTCGGGATGCTTCTCTACCCATGCCTCCGCCTTGGCGTATGCGGTCTTGTATGCGGCATCGGAATCGACAACGAATCCGGTAGTCTGAAACGGACTGCTCTTGGCTGTGGCGCCGCTCCAGGATTCCGCGCCGCCCACGTTGACCCCCTTGTGGATAGAGGCTCCGTCATCGACCACCGAGTACGTGAAAGTGCGGGCCTCGCGCNNAGGTCGGGAGCCCAGGTGCGCGCCGGCTTGTACATTTCATAGAAGGCGGTTTGCGCGGCCACGGGCCCGGCAGGTTTGGGAGGCTCCTTCTTGGCTTCAACCTCCGCTTTGGTCTTGGTCTCCGTTGGCTTGGGAGCTTCCGAACAAGCCGTCATGGCCACAGCGGCAGCCACCGCGGTAGCAGCTATTAAGAGGTTTTTATGCATAATAACACCACTTCCATTCTACGCTGTTCGGCGGACCGGGCGGAGAAGGCCGGAGAGGGGTAGAGCCGGAACGAGATACTCGGGACCCCGATCAAGGAAGTCGTATTCGACTACACGCCGTCCGTGAAAAGCTTCTGGCCGCGCAGAAGAAGGCCTAAACCGTAACTTCACTCCGCGGCGGGCCGGCCAGCGTGCATCCCGCCTGCTCCCAAAAGAACTCGGAAGAGTCCAGGGAAGCTATCATGCGATCTCCGACCCCGTGCCCGTCCCTGATGGTGTCGAGAAGTTGATGATGGCGTTGAGCGCTGCCCAGCAGATCGACCCGGTAATCCAAGCGCGTGCGAATTTGGAATTCGCGTGACCAGGCCGGCCCGTTCCAATTCGAAAAGCGCTTCCCTGACAGCGGTATTTCCGACGCCCAACTGCTTGGCAAGCTGCAACTCGACAACCCGATCTCCCGGGCCGAGATCGCCCGACGTGATCGCTTACCGGATAATCTCCACGATTCGATGTCTGAGCGTGACCGGCTTAATCGGCGTTGAGGGAATGTTCAGTGCCATCGATAATCCATAGTGCATCGAAGTGAGCCGTCGGCGCCAGTGCGCCACGGCACTGGATGCGCCTACCCTCTCGCCAGGTGGGGAAATCCCATCGCTCCCGATGCGAATAACGCTCGGCGTGGACCAGACTCTTAGCCGGACCACCTGTTTCCGCGGAGGTCCTTCCAGGGGCCGTTCTCCGCATAGCGTTCCGGATGCAGGACTTTCGGACGCGGGTCCTCCGCGCTGTCGAGCTGCAGGACCATCCACTTCGGATAGGGAACGCCGGGGTCCGACGCTGCGTCCAGCAGCCCCACGTCCTCGGCTGAAAGCCGAAGGTCCACGGCGCGGATGTTGTCCTCCAGTTGCTCGGGCTTGCGGGCAGCCACGATCACACTGCTCACGGCCGGGCGTCCCAGCACCCACGCGAGCGCCACACGGGCCGGGCTGGCGTCGTACCGTTTGGCCACTCCCTTCAGCGCGTCCACGACGCTGTAACCCTTTTCCTTGTCGAAAGGCACGAACGGACCCGCCTCCGCGAAGCGTGACCCGGCGGGGGCAGGATTGCTGCGGCTGTACTTGCCCGCCAGGAATCCTCCGGCCAGCGGGCTCCAGACCAGGATGCCGATGTTGTGGTACTCGGCAAACGATTGGAATTCGTATTCCAACTCCCGGCCGACGAGGCTGTAGTACATCTGCGCCGTTACGTATTTTTCCAGTCCCAGGCGTTCCTGCAGCATCACCGCCGTCGCGGCCTGCCATGCCATCAGGTTGGAAAGCCCGATATAGCGCACCTTCCCCTGCCGCACCAGGCCGTCGAGCGTCCGCAGGGTCTCTTCCAGGGGAGTGTTACTGTCCCATCCGTGTACCTGGTAAAGGTCGATGTAATCGGTTTGCAGGCGCCGCAGACTGCCTTCCACTTCGCGCATGATGTTCACGCGGGTAGCGCCACTCCGGTTGAAATTCTCACCCATGGGCAGCCGGACTTTCGTGGCCAGCACGATTTCTTCCCTGATGCCCTTCAAGGCGTTGCCCAACAGTGTCTCGCTCTCCCCCAGGCTGTACACATCCGCCGTATCGATGAAATTGATCCCTCTGTCCAGGGCCAGCTTCACCATCCGCGTGGTTTCCTCCTGGCCGAGGTTACCCATGTTCATCTTGCCGCCGAACTGCATCGTGCCCAGCGCCACCTCACTCACAATGAGCCCGGTATTTCCCAGTTTTCGGTATTTCATCCCCTACCCCCTTCCGACGCCGACTCTTCCACCACGGCGATCTGCCTCAGGATGGCTTCGGCCGATCTCGTCAATGCCTTCAGCTCCCCGGGGTCCAGGTTGAGCGGCACCACGCCGCCGATTCCCCGGGCGTTCACAATCGTCGGGAAGCTCATGGTCACGTCGCCGAGACCTAGCACTCCCGGCATTTGACTGCCCACTGTGAGCACGGTGTTCTGGTCGCGCAAAATCGAGCGCACCACCCGCACCAGTCCCGAGGCGATGCCATAGAACGTCGCGCCCTTCTGTCCTACGATGCGATAGTACGCGTTGCGCGTCCTTAGCGCCATCTCATCCAGCGCCGCCTTGTCATAGGCAACACCGCGCACACGGCAAAACTCCTGCAGCGGCAGTCCCGCAATTCTCGCCGCGGACCACACCGGAACCTGCGAGTCGCCGTGCTCGCCGATGACGTACGCATGCACGCTCTGCGGGTCGACGCCATAATGGTCGCCGAGCAGCACCCGCAACCGAGCCGTGTCCAAGATTGTGCCGGAGCCCACCACGCGGTTGAGATCGAAACCCGAAAGCTTTCGTGCGTAATGCGTCAGCGCATCTACAGGGTTCGTGGCAATCAGCAGGATCCCTTTCGGGTTTGTCGCCACGATCTTGGGAATCAAGTCGCGAAAGATCGCCGCGTTCTTTTTCAGCAGGTCGAGGCGCGTTTCGCCGGGACCGAGGCCGGCACCCACCGCAACCACAATCACTTTCGCAGTCGCACAATCCTCAAAACCGCCTGCGCGCACCAGTGTGGTGTGCGACCAGGGTTCGGCGTGGCTAATGTCCTCCGCTTCACCCTCGGCTTTCTTGCGGTCGCGATTAATCAGGACAATGTCGGGAGCCAACCCCGACAGCAATAACGCATACGCCGTCGTAGCGCCTACATTGCCAACGCCCACTACCGCAACACGATCCTTTGACATCTATTTACCCGCCGTTATAAGTATAAGCGAGCCGGTTCCGCAGTCCCAGCCCAATTGGCTCTTCCCCTTGCGGCCCCAAACACGCTACAATGTGATTTGAGTGTCGAACCCTGAGAGTGGGCGAAAGCCCACTTTTTTGTTGGATTTCGCACTGAGCGGCAATGTCGGAAGTAGTGGCGTCCAAAATCGAGGAAATCGCGCAACGCGTGGCGCAGCCGGAGGGCCTGGAAGTGGTCGAGGTCGAAGTCAAGGGCGGCGGGAATCAACGTTTTGTCCGCATCTCCATCGACAAGCC
>PMYB01000028.1 GCA_003170915.1 Bryobacterales bacterium
CGAAGTGCGAAAGTCAGGCTAGATGGAATGCCTCTGGTGGTGTTCGAAGCCCAGGCCTGCGGCAAACCTGTCGTGGCTTCGGCCGTTGGGAGCATTCCTCACGTCATCGCCGACGGCAAGACAGGGTTACTTTGCGCGCCCGGCGATGTGACCGGTTTTGCCGAGCGCATCCTCGAGTTGTGGTGCTCACCCGAAATGCGCCGCGCGATCGGCGACGCTGCCCGCGTCTCGGTTCGCGCGAATCACAGCGCCGAGTCGATGACGGCACAATATATCGAGGCGCTTAACCGGGTCCGACCCACAACCTGCCGCACGGGCACAACGAACTGCGCTGGCGAGTGAAAGCGCGCGCAGTCTGTCCTGATTATGGCCCAGTCCTTCTCCTCGTCCTGTTGTGGTGGCTGCCGCCCATCGAGGACAGAGTACCAGTTGATCCGGCAGATCGCCGGTGAGTTTGGCGGGCTGAGCGTCACCGAGATCCCCCGCACGATTTGTGAACTACTGGAGTGGAAGCGTCCCAACGGCGGCCTGAAGAACCACGAGTGCCGGCAACGCGCGGATTCTGGAAGTCAGAGCGCGTAGTCATACCGGCGAGAGTCAGGACTTGAGCATGAAAACAAGGGCCGGCTGCCGTTACGCCGTGGCGGTAGTCCGATGCCCTTCATAAGCTTCAATCACGTCGCGGGTCCGACCGCTCATCATGAGCTCGCCGCGATCCAGCCAGATGGCGCGGTCGCACAGTTCCTGCACCATGCCGGCTGCATGTGAGACGCACAGCAGCGTCTTGCCGGCGTGCCGGAACCGGTGGATGCGCTCGAAACACTTGGCCTGGAACGCCTGGTCTCCCACCGCCAGCACTTCGTCGATGAGCAAGATCTCTGGATTTACGTTGATGGCCACCGAAAACGCCAGGCGCATCATCATCCCGGTCGAATAGGTGCGCAGCGGCTCGCCGATGAAGTCGCCGATGCCGGCGAATTCCACGATCTGGTCAAACAGCTCCGCCGTCTGGCGCCGGCTCAGTCCTATGAGCGACGCATTGACGCGGATGTTCTCGGCGCCCGTCAGGTCCGGATGGAACCCCGCGCCCAGATCCAGCAGCGCCGCGATTCGGCCGTTTACGGTAATGGCGCCCGTATCAGGCGTGGCCAGCCCCGCCACCAGCCCGAGCAGCGTGCTCTTTCCCGCCCCGTTCGGCCCTACCACCGCTAAACTCTCCCCTTCCTCCAGCTCGAACGAGACGTTCTTCAGGGCGTAAAACCGCTCCCCACCCCGCCCGCGAAGCCAGTTCGCCAAGCGGTGCCGCAGCAGCACCCGCCCGGTGTGCCAGTGGAAGGACTTCGAAACGCTCTTAAACTCAATCGCCGTCATCTTTATCCTACAGGTAATCGTAAAACCCCGGCTTCAGCCGCCGGAACACCAGAAGGCCGATCCCCAGCATCGCCAGAGAGGAAACCGTCAGCTTGATCACCAGCGAAGGCGGCGGCGGCACGCCGTCGAGCAGGATGTTCCGCAGCGCCAGCACCAGCGCCGCCACCGGATTGAACTGGTATACCTCTTTGTACGCCGGCGGGATGATGGCAAACGAGTAGAAAATCGGAACCAGCCAGAACAGGACAGTGTTGGCCGACTCCACCATGTAACGGATATCCCGGATGAAGACGTTCAACGACGCCGTGATCAGCGAAATCCCGCACACGAACACGATCTCTATGGCCCAGAGAAAAGGCAGCCAGGCCCAATACCGGTTCGGCTTGCCGCCGGACACGAACACGAATAGGAACAGCAGTCCGATCTGAATCAGCAGGTGCAGGCAGTTCGACAGCACCGCCGCCAGCGGGATGACCTCGCGCGGCACCGCCACCCGCTTGATCAACCCCGCGTTGTCCACCAGCGAGGTTGTCCCCGTCAGCCAGGCGATGCTAAAGAAGTTAAACGGCACCAGCCCGCACAGCACGAATACGGCGAAGTGGGGAATTGACTGATTGACGAAAATCCTGGTGAAAACAAAAGTCAGTACCCCCATCAGCACCAGTGGATTCAACAGCGACCACAAAACCCCCAGCGACATGTTGCGGTAGCGGATCTTAAAGTCCTTCTGGATCAGGCTCGGGATGAGGAAGCTGTATTCGCCGTTCCACATAAGAATGAGTGCGCGCGGGACTGAAAAGAAATAGTAGTATACCATACCCCGCGACGCTCTCTTTCGGGTTCATGGGCTTATCTTGGGCTTATGGGGCTGGTGGAATATTTCTGGGAGCAAAGATCGCGACAGAGGCTTGCCGGACGATGCTCCACTCATTTTCTTTTTCGTGTACCCAACGCCGCCAGGAGAGCGGCGCGCACATCAATTTTCGCCGCTCACCAAGTGCTCCTTCGTGGACACCTGCTTGAGTCCGAAAGGCAGCGGCAGGGGCTTGTTGGTGTCGTATTTCTCGGGCTGGCGAGCGGCCACAATCTGGATCATCTTCTCGACGAAGAATGCCGGCAAGCGAATACCCTGGAACACTAGTGTCCGGCTAAACTT
>PMYB01000025.1 GCA_003170915.1 Bryobacterales bacterium
CCCTGGACCTTGCTCACGATCTCTTCGGCGATCCCGCCGGGAACTTCCTCGTACTTGCCAAAATGCATGGTGAAACTGCCGCGGCCCTGCGTCCGGCTCCGCAGCTCGGTCGCGTAGCCGAACATCTCCGATAGCGGCACCATCGCCTTGATAATCTGCGTCGTCCCACGCAGCTCCATGCCTTCGATGCGGCCCCGGCGCGAATTCAAATCGCCAATCACGTCGCCCATGTACTCTTCCGGAACCACCACTTCCACCGACATGATCGGCTCCAGCAGCACCGGCTTGGCCTTCCGGGCGGCTTCTTTGATGGCCATCGAACCGGCGATCTTGAAAGCCATCTCCGAGGAGTCCACGTCGTGATAGCTGCCGTCGTACAGCGTCACTTTCAAATCCGACATCGGAAAGCCCGCCAGCACTCCGCCTTCCAGAGCTTCCTTAATCCCTACTTCGGTCGGATTGATGTATTCCTTGGGCACCCGGCCGCCCGTGATTTCGTTGACGAAGTCGAATCCGCCACCAGTCGGCAACGGCTCTACCCGGATCTTGACGTGGCCGTATTGCCCATGGCCGCCCGTCTGCTTGATGTGCCGGCCTTCGGCCTCCGCGCTCTTGCGAATGGTCTCGCGATACGCCACCTGCGGCTTGCCCACGTTGGCCCCCACGCCGAATTCGCGCATCATGCGGTCCACGATGATTTCCAGATGCAGCTCGCCCATCCCCGAAAGAATCGTCTGCCCCGTCTCGGGGTCCGTGTTGACGCGGAAGGTGGGGTCTTCCTGCGCCAGTTTTTGAATCGCCATGCCCAGCTTTTCCTGGTCGGCCTTGGTCTTCGGCTCCACCGCAAGCTGGATCACGGGCATGGGGAAATCGATCGATTCCAGAATGATCGGGTGCTCGTCGTCGCAAATCGTATCGCCGGTGGAAACCGTTCTCAGACCCACGGCCGCGGCGATATCGCCCGCCAGGATCTCTTGAATCTCTTCGCGCTTGTTGGCGTGCATGCGCAGCAGCCGCCCGATGCGCTCCTTGCGGGCCTTGGCCACGTTGTACACCGAGTCGCCCGATTTCAAAGTGCCCGAGTAAACCCGGAAAAACGCGAGCTGGCCCACGTAGGCGTCGGTCATGATCTTGAAAACCAGCGCGGAGAAAGGCTCGCTGTCGGAGGCATGCCGAATCAGCGTCTTGTCCGGGTGATCGATGTCGATGCCTTCGATCGGCGGCACGTCCAGCGGCGACGGCAGGTAATCCACCACCGCATCCAGCATGGTCTGCACGCCCTTGTTCTTGAATGCCGAGCCGCAAATCACCGGGAAAATCTTCAACGCGATGGTGGCCTTGCGAATGCCGGCGCGGATCTCTTCGTTCGAGATCGCCTGGCCTTCGATGAACTTTCCGAACATGTGGTCGTCGTGCTCGGCCACCGCCTCGATCATCTTCTCGCGATATTCCTTGGCCTTTGCCACCAGGTCGTCCGGAATATCCACCACGTCGTACTCGGCGCCCAGCGTCTCGTCGCGCCACAGCATGGCCTTCATCTCCACCAGGTCGACCACGCCTTTGAACTGGTCTTCGGCGCCGACCGGGAGCTGGATGGCCACCGGCTTGCACTTCAGCCGCGCCACGATGGTGTCGATGGAGTGGAAGAAGTCCGCGCCCACCCGGTCCATTTTGTTGATGAAGCAGATGCGCGGAACCGAATACTTGTCCGCCTGCCGCCACACCGTCTCCGATTGCGGCTGCACCCCCGCGACGGCGTCGAAAACCGCCACCGCCCCGTCCAGCACCCTTAGGCTCCGCTCCACCTCGGCGGTGAAATCCACGTGCCCCGGCGTGTCGATGATATTGATCTGGATGTCGCGCCACTCGCAGGTGGTCGCAGCCGACGTGATGGTGATGCCGCGCTCCTGTTCCTGCTCCATCCAGTCCATGATGGCGGTGCCCTCATGCACCTCGCCCAGCTTGTGCGTACGGCCCGTGTAATAAAGGATGCGCTCGGTCGTAGTGGTCTTACCTGCATCGATATGAGCCGCGATGCCGATATTCCTCATCCTTTCGAGCGGGACCATCCTGGCCATACAATTCCTACCACCGGTAATGCGCGAAGGCCTTGTTGGCCTCGGCCATGCGGTGGACGTCGTCTTTCTTCTTAATCGCTCCGCCGCGCATGTTGGCGGCATCGTTCAATTCATTCGCCAGCTTTTCCGGCATGCCCTTCTCGGGGCGCGACCGCGCCTGCGTGACGATCCAGCGAATGGCCAGCGAGGTGCGCCGGTTCTGCGGCACCTCGATGGGCACCTGGTAGTTGGCCCCGCCCACGCGCCGCGTCTTCACCTCGAGCAGCGGCTTGGCGTTCTCCACCGCCTTCTTGAAGGCCTTTAGCGGGTCGTCGCTGGTGCGCTCCCGCAGTTTGTCCATGGCGTCGTAGAAAATCCCCTGGGCGGTGTTCTTCTTGCCATCCCACATCATGGAGTTCACGAACTTCTCCACCAGGGTTGAGTTGTAGACCGGATCCGGCACTACTTCACGAACAACGGCTCGTCTTCTGCGTGGCATACGTACCTACGATTTGGGCCTCTTGGCTCCGTACTTCGACCTGCTCTGCTTGCGGTCCGACACGCCGGCGGTATCGAGGGCGCCCCGAATCACGTGATATCGCACGCCGGGGAGGTCTTTCACGCGGCCGCCGCGAATCAGCACAATCGAGTGCTCCTGCAAGTTGTGACCTACGCCCGGAATGTAGGTCGTCACCTCGATCCCATTGGTCAGCCGCACGCGCGCCACTTTTCGCAGCGCCGAATTCGGCTTCTTGGGGGTGGAAGTGTACACGCGCGTGCAAACTCCGCGCTTCTGCGGGCAACTATTCAGCGCTGGACTCGAGGTCTTCCAGCGCGGCGGCTTCCGCCCCATACGCACAAGTTGGTTAAACGTCGGCACGAATCATCCTCTTCGCGATGCAATCAAAAAAAGTGGCCAGAACCCGCACAGCGGTCCCGGAAAAAAATCTACAGGTCGCAACAGCCAGGATTACTTTTTCGGACAGGTCCATGTTCCAATCGGCGTAACCGCTGGAACCTCGGGGCCTTACCCCTGGCCGGACCCGCCNNCCCGCCAACAGACGGGTGGTAGCCAGAAGCAGAAAGCTGTACACGCGAAACCAATCCATCATAGCTGAAACGGCGGGGAATGTGCAACTAGGGGGTGGTGCTTTGCGACAATTGAATGCAAATGCCCCAAATCTCCATCCCCGACGATGCCCCTCCCGTGCTGCGCGCCAGCGCCGTGTGGCCCGGCCTGGCGGCGCGCGCCGAGCTCGACTACCACGATACCCTCCCCGGCTCCGAAGACCGGATCGTCGAACGAATCGGCGCGGCCGAGGTGGTGTTGAACATTCGCGCCTCTTCTAAGTTCACGGAGCGGGTCTTCGCGGCCTGTCCGCGCCTGCGCCTCATATCGGTGTGGGGCACGGGCACCGACCACGTGGACCTGGCGGCCGCCGCCCGCCACGGCGTCACCGTCGCCAACACCCCCGGAGTCTCGGCCATTTCCATCGCCGAACATGCGCTGGCCCTGCTGCTGGGGGTCGCGCGCCGCATCCCGCAACTGGACGCCGCCACCCGCCGGGGCGAGTGGCCGCGCGGCCAATCCGTCGAGCTCGACGGGAAAACCTGCGGCGTCGTCGGCCTGGGAACCATCGGCCGCCGTTTTGCCCGCATTTCGACGGGCATCGGAATGCGCGTCATCGCCTGGACCATGCACCCCAAGCCGGAGCCTGGCGTGGAGTTCGTGGAACTCGACGACCTGTACCGCTCGAGCGACGTCGTCAGCATCCACTTGCGCCTCTCGCCCGCCACTGAGGGCTTCATCGGCCCGCGCCAGTTCGCCCTCATGAAGCCCACCGCCATCCTCATCAACACGGCGCGCGGCGCCATCGTGGACGAAGCCGCGCTGATCGATGCGCTGGCGGCCGGGAGAATCGCCGGGGCGGGCCTGGACGTTTTCTCAGCCGAGCCGCTGCCGGCGGGCCATCCGCTCGCCAACCTGCCCAACGTGGTGATCACGCCGCACTGCGCCGGCATCACCCCCGAGGCGCTCGAGGCGGGCCTGCGCATGGCGGTCGAGAACATCTGGGAGTTTCTGGCTGGCCGGCCGGCGCACGCGGTGTTAGCATGAGGCCATGTTCAGATCCAAGTCGCTAATCGCCGCATTTTTCTGCCTGACCGCGCTCCCCGTCATGGCGCAAACCTACAAGATCGCCGTCATCGGACTGGTGCATTCGCACTATGGGGGCTATTTGCCGCGGATGGCCCAAAGCCAGCAGGTGAAGCTGGTGGGGATCGCCGAAACCATCCCCGACCTGGTCGCCGAGGCCAAACAGCGCGGCGCCGCCAACGTTCCCTTCTATGACGATTACAGGAAGATGCTCGATGAGACCAAGCCCGATATCGTGTGGGCCTTCGTCGAGAACAATCGGCACCTCGAAATCCTGAAGGAATGCGCCCCGCGCCACATCAACGTCATATACGAGAAGCCCCTGGCCTCCACTTATAAGGATGCGCTGGCGATGGCCGATCTCGCCCGGAAGAACGGCATCCAGGTGATGTGCAACTACCAGATGGCCTGGTGGCCCGCCAACTACGCGGCCAAGAAGCAGGCCGATGCGGGCGCGGTTGGCCAGGTGTGGCGGCTGCGCGGCATCGTGGGCCATGGCGGACCGGGGTCGACCGGTACGGGCAAGTATTTCTTCGACTGGCTGACCGACCCGGAGAAGAACGGCGCCGGCGCGCTGGTGGATTTTGGCTGCTACAACGCCCTGTGGTCGCTCTGGTACATGGGGCGGCCGGAGAGCGTCTACGCCGAGGTGATCCACTTGCGTCCCGAGACCTTCCCCAAGGTGGAAGACTCATCCACCCTGGTGCTGCACTACAAGAACGGCATCAACATTTTTGAAGGAAGCTGGGACCTGCCGCGCGGTTTCCAGGACCTCGAGGTCTTCGGGAGAACCGGCAGCCTCTACATGACGCAGCAAAAGGTGGAATTGCGCGCCGGGCGGGAGACCACCGAGATCCCGCTGGCGCCGCTGCCGCCGGAGGCCGCCGATCCCATCGCCTTCATGGTGGACGCCATCCGCAACCACAAGCCGATTGAAGGCATCACGGCGCTCGACATCAACATCGGCGTGGTGGAGATCATCGAAGCCGCGAAGCAGTCGGTGAAGACCGGCCGCGCCGTCAAGCTGCCATAGTAGGGGCTACGGCGGGATGGTGAACGCACCCTGAAACCAAGGGGTCCCAGCGTATACCGTTCTTGGGCAGTGGTTCAGCTTAACGGATCGTAGCCGATCCGAACCGCTTCCAAGAGTTGCCGGCGAATCTCGGCGTAACTGGCGTAAGCGTTGTTTTCGCGAACGCGTTGTTCCACTATGTCCGATCGAATATGAATAGATGCGGGTTCGGGGAGGCACTGGCCGAACAACTCGCACATCCTATCGGCCTCGTGCACATAGTGCTTAAGCGTTTCCCAACACTTCGCGTGCAGTTCCGCAAATTGTTTCGGATCCATTTCGTTCCCTTTACAGTATAAGCAGCGAGCCAGCTTCCGTTCCAGCGCTACCGCAACTTGTAAATCGTGAGCCCCGAGAGCAGCTTGGGATAAAAGTCGGTGGACTTCTGCGGCATCACCCCGCCCGCGAACGACGTTGCCGCCACCTGCTCCACCGAAACCGGCTTCAGCAGGAACGCGATCTGCGCCGCGCCCTTGCGCACCTCTTGAACGGCCGCGTCCAGGCCGCGGATGTAGCGCAGGTGCTTTTCGTCGCGCACCGCTTCCTCGCCGATGCCCAGCGCCTGCGCCAGCACGCGCTGGTGCAGCACCCGAACGTCCAGCTCGCCGCGCGCGTGGCGGTCCTCCAGCAGAAAGAGGCGGTTGCCGACGGCCGCGCCGATGATGGTGCGGCCTTCGCCTTCATCCCACGCCCGTTTCAAACCGTCGAGCGAGCTGATTTCCTCCACCAGGAATCCCGCCGCCGCGGCCCGCAAAAACCGGTCCGCAAAACCTTCGGCGAGTCCGATCGCCAGCCGGTGCGTGGCCAGTATCCGCAGCCCCGGCGAATGCATGTTGACGAACGTCATCATCACGCGATCCGCGCCCGGCAGGCCGGCGTTCTCGTGGCGGAATGCCAGGGCGGTTTCGTAGCGGTGATGCCCGTCGGCGATGAGCAATTTTTTGTCCGCCATCAACTGCCCGACGCGCGCGGCGTCGGCGGTTCTCCACACGCGGTGCACCGCGCCATACTCATCCGTGACCTCGGCGACCGGCGCCAGCGCCGCCGCCTCATCCAGCAGCGCGTCGATGGCGCCATCGGGGTCGGAGTACAGCATGAAGAGCTGCCCGCAGTGCGCGCGCGTGTGGCGCAGCAGCTCGAGCCGGTCCTTCTTCGGCCCCGAGAGCGTCTGCTCGTGCCGGTGCACCACGCCGGCGGAGTAATCCTCCACCGCGCCCAGGGCGATGAACCCCTTGCGCACCAGGCGCTCCCCCGTGTCGGGGACCGTGAATTCCTGGAAGTATGGAAAGATGCCGGGATGGTTGTCGCGCGCCAGCACCCCGCGGGCGATCCAGTCGTCCAGGTAGCGCGCGGCGCGGGTGTAGACGTTGTCGCTCTCGGAATCCCCCGCCCTTCGCTCCCCCAGGATCACCCGCACCAGGTTGTGCGGGCTGAGCGACAGGTAGCGGCTCTGCATGGCCGGAGAAATCTTGTCGTAAGGCTGCGTGACCAGATTCTCCAATGGACCGGCTTGTCCGGTGTACCGGAACGGTTGGAACGGATAGATTTGGGCCATGCGCCCTACCGCTTGACGGCCGGGGAACTGGCCGGCCCCGCGCCGGTCACCACGGGAATGGGGTCCGGCTCGCGTCCCACCACGCCCGTCTTGGCCTGCTCGATATCCACGTCGTAGTCTGTCAGCACCGTGCCCAACATGCTCCGCAGGTTGATCCTGGCGCGGTTGTACTGGCTGCGCGCGTCTACTTCGGCCAACTCGCGCGTGGTGGTGTCGCGCTGCGTGATCACCACGTCGAGAATCGTCGAAGTGCCCAGCTCGTACTTGCGCTGCGTGCCGGCCAGCGTCTGCTCTTGCAGTTTGCGGGCCTCCACGCTGGTCTCCCACGCCGCGCGCGCCTGCCGGACCGCCGTTTGGGCGTTGATCACGTTCAGCTTGATGTTGTTGTGGAGCTGCTTGTCCTGGAGCTGCTGCTGGCGATAGTTCAACTGGTCGGTGATGAGGTCCGCTTGCGTGGAGCGGTTGCGCAGGGTCATGGTGAGCGAGACGCCCGCGCTGTAGTTGGGGAAGTTGCGCCCCAACAACTGGCCCACCACCGTGCCAAAGCCGCCCACGAAGTATGGATTCACATCCGCGGCGGTGCGCGTCTGCATTACGGTTTGCCCGTTTGCCAGCGTGACCGGGACCGGCTGACCGTTGATCTGGCCCGCCAGGCCGCTGTTGCTGAACGTCGCAAACCCGGTGAGCTGCGGCAGCATGGCGTCCTTGACGCCCAGGGTGGTGATGCGCGCATCCTCCAGGCCAACCGTGCTCTGCTCCACGTCGGGGCGGTTGGTCAGGGCGTCCGCCAGCAGGTCCTGGATGGGCCGGACGGCTTCCTGCGCCGGAACGTCGATATGGTCGGTGGGCACGATGCGCGCGCCGACCACCGCCAGGTCGTCCATCCCGCTGCGGGTGAGCACGCTCTTGAGGATCATCTCCTGCTGTAAGACCTGCAATTCGGCGGTGACCACGTCCTGCTGGCTCGACTTCATCTCGGCTTCCGCCTGGATGATGTCGATGGGAGCGATGGCCCCCAGCTCCGCGCGGCGCTGGTTGTCCTCGTACAGTTTCTTGTTCAATTCGAAGGTGTGCTGCTTCACCTTGAGGTCTTCATTGAACGTGACCAGGTCCCAGTAAAGATTGACCACGTTGGCGACGCTCGTCATCACCTGGTTCTTAAAAGTGAGGTCGGAAATGTGCTGCTGGTTCTTGGCTACGCGTATGGCGCGGTTGTTGACCGATGGCCGGAATCCCTGCAACAGGTTCTGCTGGATCGCCAACTGCAGGGTGGACTGGCTATAGGGGTTGAACATGTTGTACGGCGAGTTCTGCGCGACGCCGAGCGTGTCGCCCATGCCCAACTGAACGCTGGTGCCGGTCAGGAAACCCTGCTGGATTCCATAGGTCGCCGATTTATATTGCGAAACCAGATAGTTCGTGCCGGTGATGTTGGTAGCAGTCTCGATTTGGGTGCTGTGTGCGAATTGGCCGCTGACGTAGACCACCGGATCCAGGTTGGGAATGGCCGTGCCGGCCAACTGTACGCTCAACCCGCTGAGCACCCCGCCCTGGCCGCCGCTGGTGGTGCTGGTAGCGGTGCCGGCTGAGCCGAGCGAGGCCTGGGCGGCCACGCCCAGGGTGGCCGAGGACGGTCCGCTCGAGATGCTGCTCGAAACATTGCGCAGCAACGCGCCGGCGCTGACGCGCAGCGAGTTGGCGTCCGCCAGCTTGGGGTTGTAGCGGGCGTATTCGATATCGAGGTTGTTCTCCAGCGCCAAAGCGATGGCATCGCGCAGCGACAGGTAAATGTTGCCGGCGCGCATCAACTTGTCGATGCGCGGCGAATCCTCGAAGCTGATCTTGGGGACCGGGTGGGCCACGTAGTTCCCCTCGAACCACCCGATGATGCCGTGGTTGGGGCCTCTGGTAATCTCTGGCGTCTGCGCGAAGCCCGGCAGGGCCACCGCGGAACAAAGAAGGATAACGACAACTGATCTGGCAAAGGGCATAATCGTTGAAAACCTCAAAAAACCATTATGGCTGATATACGTGCGAACCCCGGAGCGCGTTCGATAAATTCTATGACGGCTGAGCCCGCCCGGAATTAGCCGGCGCTACCCCAGGCCCCCTGAAACCCGCCCCGCGTTACAGTAGTCACTAGAGATATGCGCAAGTACCTGCTGGCGCTTCTGCTGCTGGTCTTCACAGCCTGGGCGGCGAACCTCAAGTTGTACTTGAAGGATGGCAGCTATCACATTGTCCGTGAATACCAAGTGCAATCCGACCGCGTGCACTTTTACAGCGTCGAGCGAAGCCAGTGGGAAGACATCCCCGTGGATCTGGTGGACCTGAAGCGCACCCAAGCCGAGGTCGCCGAACGCCAGACCCAGTTGGAAAAAGACTCCCAGGCGGTGGCCGAAGAGGAAAAGGTGGAGCGCGACCTGGCCCGGGAAACCAGCCGCATCCCGCAGGACCCCGGCGTCTACTGGCTGGAAGGCAACCAGGCCAGGGTCATCAAGGTTGCCCAATCCACCGTCCACACCAATAAGGGCCGGTCGGTGCTGAAAGCCCTCTCGCCCATTCCGATGGTCCCTGGCAAGGGCACGCTGGAATTGAGCGGAGCGCACTCGCCGAACGTCTTCACCAACCCCGAGCAGGAGCTCTACATCCAGCTTTCCGAGACCGAGCGCTTCGGCATCGCCAAACTCACCTCCAAGGGCGCCGTGCGAATCGTCGAGAACCTCACCTTCATGCCGGTCACCAAGGAGGTAGTGGAAGAACCCACCCTGGTGGAGACCTTCCAGAAGCAACTCGCCGATGGCCTCTACAAGATCTGGCCCAAGCAGCCTTTCGAGCCGGGCGAATACGCCGTGATCGAGTACAGCGAGGGCAAACTGAACATCCAGACCTGGGATTTCGCGATCCAGGCAGCGAAGTAAAAAGCAGGATATACTAAACACCAGATCCACCAACTGGAGGGAAGATGTCCCAATTTACCAGACGCGATTTCTTGAAAAGTACCGTGGCCGTTTCGGCGGTTGCGGTATCGGGAGGGGCGCTCACCGCGGCAGTCGCGAAACGCTCCGCCACGGACTGGGTAACGCTGGGCAACTCCGGGGTCAAAGTGACCCGCCTGGCTTTCGGCACCGGCACGCGCGGCGGAAGCATCCAGCGGCAGCTTGGGCAGGACGAGTTCACGCATCTCGTCCGGCACGCCTACGACCGCGGCATCCGCTTCTTCGAAACCGCCGATTCCTACCAGGGGATGCCCGAGATGTTGGACAACCTTCGTGGCGACGCTCAGACGCCCGGCGACGTCCCGGAGGTGACTACCCACGTCCGCGAGATTCACGGCCAGGGCATCGGCGTGCTCGGCATGAAGATCATGGGTGAGGGCCGCTTCACCACGCCGGAAGACCGCGCAGCCTCAATCAAGTACGTAATGGGCCTGGGCGTCGTGGATGCGGTCACCATCGGCTACAAGAGCCCGGCCGAGATCGATGAGGCCATCGAGCGCATCGACACGCACCTGAACGCGTAGATTTACGCGCAGATCTGCGCGTAAACGGATCGGTAACCCATTTATTTTCAACAAAGGCTACCCGTTTTTACGCGCAGATCTGCGCAAGAAAGACCGTTTCTGGTTCTTCACCGGATGCGCCGATAAATGTTGAAGCCCAAAGAGAGTTGATCCAGCCCGAGGCTGACGGCCTGGCTGGTTGTGGTGGCGACCGTGTTGCTCAGCACGAGTTCAAAGACATGCGCGTTGGTGCTCCGCAAGAGACCGAAAGAGTAAGTATTGCGGGTGCCCACCGCCCGGTAGCCGGACACTCGCGGATTCCACTCCATGACGAAGGCGGTGCGAGGCCGGAAGCGGATGCTGGCGCCGAATCCGACCGCCGCTTGATTAGCGCGCGTTACTCCCAGCGGAACAGACGGCCCGGCGGGTATAGCGAATGGATTGGCATTGAAGCTTATCATAGGATCCACGAAGACCTCGGCGATGTTGGAAATACTCCTCGAAACCGGAAAGACAAGGTTGGTGGTGTAGTTGCCCTGAAAATTATCCCGTCCCTCGACTGTCACCCGGAGGGAGGCTGAAAGAGGTTCCTTGCCCCTCTGGCGCAGTAGTTGGAATACGCCCCCCATTTCAATGGTCTTGTTTACAGGGCTGCGATAAACCGTGGCGGCCAGCCGCCCGGTGATTCCCAGTTCTCCGCCAAAGGAAGACAATGAGAAGCTGTCCAGTCCGTATAATTCTCCGATGCCGGCGCAGTTCTGGCCGCAATTCAGAACGCCCTGCTCGAAGCGATGAGAGAAGCGCAAACTGAAGGCTCCGCGTTCGTAGGGCAACGTAGTGGGAAGGTTCACCAGATAGTGGTCGAAGGTCGGCTGGTCTCTGAGCGGCAGTTTCGGCTCGGCAGGAGCGGGCGGCGGCGGCGCCGCCGTCAATTTGGCAGCCTCTTCCGGCTCGATCTTTTCCAGTTTGGCCTGTCTTGTATTCAAGCGGTATCGCTGCCCGTCAATCTCCAAAATCGTGTTCTCGCCGTCGGCAAGGAAAGTCGCTTTCATCTTCCCTTGCCCGGCAGGGACCGGATTGGAGGTAAGGCTCGGCAAGAAATGATCGGGCCACGCCCGGCGGAATGCCGGCGTTACGATGTCTTTGTTTTTCTCGAAAGCGGTTCCGAAAGGTTTGCGCGGCCCGCTGCCCTTGGGATTGATGTGGCAGGTGGAGCACTTGTTGCGGTACTCCGGCCGGGAAAAAGGGTCCTGCGAAAAGCGCATGAGAAACTGGGGCAGCGCGAAGGCGTTCGATCCGCTCAGAAAAAGATATGCTGCAAACAGAGCAAAAACAATTCCCATCGATTTTTTTCCCGATCGCACAAATCTCTCCTTTACGGGTAGCATCGCCGCTCTCCTCACGGTCCTGAGATGGCGACGGAGACGGTGTTGCTTGGCTGGCCGCCAATCGTCAGCACCAACGGAACGGCGTCGCCCGCAGGCGATCCCGCCGGCACCTGGACATTGACTTGGTAAAGACCTACAAAACCCGGCGTCAAGCCGTAGAAGGTAACGTTCGCCTGGATTCCTCCGATGGTGACCTGTGGGATGGCTATGGTCGTCGCAAGCGGATTGGAGGGCGCAGGCGCGCCGGTGGCCGGTGGGTTCGTCACAGCCCCCAGGCCGGTGCAGTATATGGTTAGGAAATCCCCGGGGTTGGCCGGCTGGGCCTGCGCCCCCTGGATGCTGCCCGAGGGTGCGGCGAAGATGGCGGTGTTCGCAATTTGGATGGCGCCCTGCCCCGTACCACCGGGCGGAATCGTGAAGATGCCAGGCGAGTCCGGTCCCAGGGGGACGGTCTGCGGAGCGCTGGTCTGGCCGCCGGCCGTCACCTGGACCGTGGCCGAGGTTGCTCCCGCCAGTTCCTCGGGGATCTCCACGTTGAGCTGCGCCGGGAAGGAGGAAAAGAGAGGAGCGGGAATCCCGTTGAAGGTAACGCTGGCTCCGCCGAGCATAGTGAGCAGCTTTCCGTCGCTTCCGAAAGAAGTGAACGGATTGCTCGACCCGTCGTTTAGGTTGGTCCCAAATATGGCGGCAATGGCGCCGGGAGCAAGAGGATTGGTTCCGGGAGCGAAGCTGGCGTTATTGACCGTTCCGTTGGCGTTGACCGAAGGCGGCGGCGCCCCCGGCTGTGATACCACCGATGTGGAATAGATGTGATCGAAGAATTGCGTGCCATCGCCATTGGCGGCATTTCCGGCGGCGTTGAACACCACCGGACCCGCGGAGGCATCCGGCGCTACCCACGTAAAATTGAAGCTCACGCCGCTTCCTTTGTCTGTAGTGCCGTTGCGGGTCCCGGATAGGGAATGGCTGATGTACTGGGTGCCGCTAAGAGGAGTCAGAAGCTGGGTGAACCCGTCGGAGCCGGCCGTCAACGTCCCTGCTTGTTTACCAGCCTGGGTCCGGGCGCTGAGTTCGAATCCCCAGCGCCGCTGGACCGAATCAAAGACCGTCACCGTAATCGGATAAGCGATTCCGCTCGAATACGACTGGGGAGCCGTGATGGTCACTTTCCCCCCTCCGCCGTTCAGAGGAGTGCCAATGTGACAGTCCACACAGGTAGGCTCGCCAAACCCGCCCGTGACTCCCGACGGCGGTCCCTCAGCGTAGGAATAGACCAGGATGGGGACCAGCAGGGCAAGCAGAACGAGACACCAGAGTTTATTCCTCCGCCGGCGGCGCAGCATACCGCGATCTTACGATCCTGACTTAGTGGCTATGTTCACTGTGTTGCTCTGCTGCCCGCCGCTGCTTACCACTACGGGCACGGTAGTCCCTATCTGAACGCCCGAGGGCACGACTGCGTTGATCTGATTGACACCCACAAAACCAGACAGTCCGGAAAACGGGACTTGAGCTGGGATGCCACCGATGGTGACAGTGGGCGTGGTGACCGTGGTCACAGTGCCGCTCGGCAGCTCGCCCGTGGGAACCGCCGTAGATGTCTGGCCGAGCCCGGTGGCATAAATCGTCACCGTCTCTCCCACGGCAGCAGCGTTGGAGGCGGTTACAGCAGTGCCGTCCGCGTGGGTGATCGCCCCGGCAAAGATACCGGGGGAAAACGCGCTGACGTTGATGGTGCTGGCGGCACTCGACTGCCCGTCGACGATCACCTGGACCGAGGCGGTACTCCCGGCCGTCAGCTCGGCTGGAATCTGGATGCCAAGCTGGACAGGCGAAGCATAGAACATTGGCACGGGAACCCCGTTGACCTCCACTTGCGCCCCGGCCAGTGTTGCGGTCAGCCTCTTGTCGCTGCGGAAGGTTGGACTGCAGGCGGGCGGAAGGCAGGCACTTCCATTATCCGTCAGGTTGGTCCCGAAAATGGCCGCGATGGAGCCGGGGGCGCAACAGCTCGCAAAGCTGGCGCCGTTAACAATTCCGTTAGCCGGTACAGACGGCGGAGCCGTCGTGGTGATAGCGGCGAAGAGACCATGGCTTTGAATGCCGGATCCCTCGACGGAAACTCCGGCGGTGAAGTAAAGCGTAGTGGCGAAGCCGCCGGAACCGCCATTGCCGAATTGCAACCCCCAAAGCCCCGGGTTCGCAATCGGATTGCCCCGGGTGAGAATACTGGCGCGGCCGCGCTCCCACTGGTGTTGACGACGGTCCCGGTGCACGGCCCTGGGGTTGTTTTGCCTCCCGCCGCCGGCACCTTTACCACGGTGGCCGAAACCGCAAACACTCCCCCGGCCGTGCTGTAAATAGTGGAAAGACCTGTGCGCTGATCGCACAGCCAGAAGGGACTGCTGGCGGTGAAGCTGATGCCCCACGGGTTCACCAGGTTCGGGTCGGTGAAGTCGGCCAGCAATGGAACATCGGAAACGAGGTTGTGTTGAATATAACCGCTGGCCGCATATGTCCGCAGCGGCATCAGCGCCACACAGAGAATCCCAATTACAAAAAGCGCCCATCCATGCAAAAAGTTCCGTCGAATC
This sequence comes from Bryobacterales bacterium, assembly GCA_003170915.1. Lineage (GTDB taxonomy): Bacteria > Acidobacteriota > Terriglobia > Bryobacterales > Bryobacteraceae > Fen-178. Next base: position 14,324 of record PMYB01000025.1, read on the forward strand.
ATCTCATGCCCCTCCATAATGACGCCCCACTATCTGTAAGAATGCTATCAAGGAGCCGCGCCTGTGTCAAGGAAGAACTCGCGGCCTTAATCCGCCGGCAAGGTCGCCGGAACCCAGAGCTAATTCAGGAAATAGGTCCGGTACAGCGTATCCCGCTGCTTGGGAATGAACCCCGCGTCGCGGATGATGCGGCGCAGTTCCTCTTCCGTGGTCGAGTGGTGCGCCCCGGCCGCCGCCACCACGTTTTCCTCGATCATGATGCTGCCCACGTCGTTGCCGCCGAAGCGCAGCCCCAACTGGCAGGTCTTCAGCCCCTGCGTCACCCACGACGATTGCACGTTCTCGATGTTGTCCAGATAGATCCGCGAAATCGCCAGCGTTTCGAGGTATTCCACCGCCGTGGCTTCTTCCTTCACAATGTGGCCCAGCGCGGTGTTGGCGCGCTGGAACGTCCACGGGATGAACGCCGTGAACCCGCCGGTCTCCTCCTGCAAATTGCGGACCAGCTCGAGGTGGTTCATGCGCTGCTCGAGCGTTTCGCCGCAGCCGAACATCATGGTCGCCGTGGTGCGCATGCCGAGCTGGTGCGCGGTGCGGTGCACGTCGATCCATTCCTGGGTGGAGCACTTGAGGCGGCTGATGCGGTGGCGCACGGCGTCATCCAGNNAGAATCTCCGCCCCGCCGCCCGGAATGGAATCGAGCCCTGAAGCCATCAGCCGCCGGATGGTGTCGCGCAGGCTCAGCCCGCTCACCTCCGCGATATTGGCGACTTCCGGTGCGGAGAGACAGTGCAAGTGAATGGGGAAGCGCTCCTTGATGCCGCGGAAGAGGTCCTCGTACCACTCGATTTTGAGGTCGGGGTGCAGGCCACCCTGCATCAGCACGCCGGTCCCGCCCAGGTCGAGCGTCTCTTGGATCTTTTCGAAGATGGTCTCCTTGGGCAGCACGTACCCTTCCGCGTGTCCCATGGGGCGGTAGAACGCGCAGAAGCTGCAATATTCGGTGCAGAAGTTGGTGTAGTTGATGTTGCGATCGATGATGTAAGAGACGATGCCCTCGGGATGCCACTTGCGGCGAACGGAATCGGCCTCCATGCCGACGCCGATGAGGTCGTCCGAACGGAACAGATCGAGCGCTTCCTGGCGAGTGATCATACCGGAACCCAGGCGGGTAATTCCAAGATACCAAACATTTTGTAGCGGTGCGGGCCGCGCGGGTGCACACTGGAATCATGAGCTACGCCTTCTATCCCAACCTGGAAGCCGAGGTGCAAATCCCGGAAAACGGCATCCTCAGCCGCACCCTTTACAACGACGATCATCTGAAGGTCGTGATCTTCGGTTTCGCGCCCGGGCAGGAGCTTTCGGCGCATACCGCTCCCATGGCCGCGTCCCTGTACTTCGTCCGTGGCGAGGCCCAACTGACGCTCGGAGAAGACGTCCGCGAGGTCGGCGCGGGGTGCTTCGTACATATGCCGCCCAAGCTTCAGCACGGAATCGCCGCGCACACGCAGGTTGTCTTGCTGTTAACGATGCACAAGAAGGCGCTGGATTGATCAGGCGCTGAGGGCGATCTCGCGTTCCCTGGCCTGCGCGAAAAGGTAGAGCCCAAACAGCGGCTTGGAATCGCCCTTGCCCCAGCGATTCACCTGCCATTTCGCCCGCAGGTATTTCACGTCCGCATGTTGCGAGAGGTCGATCGACATCTGGTATGTGCCGCAGTAGAACTTCTGCGGAAACGACACCAGCGGCCCGGCGCCCCAATCCGACCCGTCCGCCGAGCCCCAGATTGAGACGTCGAGACTTTCCTGTTCGATGATCCGCGTGATACCAAGGGTGAGGATCAGCGTTTCACCCTGCTGATTGCCAAGGCTGATTCCCGGCCCGGCTCCCGCTTCGCGAACCGTCGTTTCCGGGAGTAAGAACTCTGGAAACATAGGCGCCTTCCCGGCCCGGCATCGATTGGGCCACTTTCATTAAATGGTGCCGGGCTGATTCCAGAATCTCATATTTCTTGCGGAAACAAAAGCGCGCCTGCCGGCTTCCCCGGTTTCCGGGTGGGCCCGCCGGAAAGTCGCCGCCGAACGGGCCCTAGGTCAGTAGAAAGGAACGTTAATTGGAACCTAGCGCCCGGCTCCCGATGCGGACAAGTTGACCTTGGATAGCAGCCGGATGTTATCGCCCCACTGCGCCGTTCTGCATCTTGCGGGCGATCAGGAAAGCCAGCTCGAGCGATTGCTCGTAGTTGAGACGCGGGTCCAGCTCGGAGTCGTAGGCCCGCGTCAGGTCCTCTTCGCTCAGGCCCCGCGCGCCGCCGATGCATTCGGTGACGTTCTCGCCGGTCATTTCGACGTGGACCCCGCCCAACATCTGGCCCATCTCCCGGTGAATGTCGAAAGCCTGCTCGACTTCCGAACGGATGTCCTCAAAGCGGCGCGTCTTCACCCCGCCGGCCGTCAACTGCGTGTTGCCGTGCATGGCGTCGCAGATCCACACAACCTTCCCGCCTTCGGCGCGCACGTTCTCGATCAGCCTGGGCAGCTCCTCGGCGATCCGGTGCGCGCCGAAGCGATGGATCAGCGACAGCCGCCCCGGCGCCCGCAGCGGATCCAGAATATCGAGCCACCGCGCCACTTGATCCCGGGCCACTGGAGCGCCCACTTTCACGCCCACGGGGTTTTCGATGCCGCGCAGGTACTCGATGTGCGCGCCATCCGGTTGGTTGGTGCGGAGGCCCGCCCACGGGAAGTGCGTCGAGAGATTGAACCAGCCGGGGCGGCGCGGCACGCGGCGGGTCTGGGCGGACTCGTAGCCCAGGTGCAGCGCCTCGTGCGCGGTGAAGAAGTCGATGCGGTCCGACTCGCCTGCCCGCACCCCGAGCACGTTCTCCGTGAAACGCAGCGCATCGCGGATGGTCGCCGCCATGCGGTGATATTCTTCGGCGAGCGGCGAGTGCCGCACCCAGTCCAGGTCGAAGTACTCGGGATGGTGGAGGTCGGCGAAGCCGCCCTTGACCAGCGCGCGAATGAAATTCAGCGTCAGCGCCGCGCGCTCATAGCCGCGCAACAGAAGCTGCGGATCGGGCGTGCGGGCCTCGGGCGTGAACTCGGCGCGGTTGACGATGTCGCCCCGGTAGGAGGGAAGCCGCACGCCGCCGCGCGTCTCGTACTCCTCCGAGCGCGGTTTGGCATATTGGCCCGCGAACCGGCCGATGCGCGTCACCGGCCTCTTGGCGCCCACCACCAGCACCAGGCTCATTTGCAAGAGGACCTTCAGCGCGTTGGTGATGCGCGCGGAAGTGCAGCCGTCGAGACGCTCGGCGCAATCGCCGCCCTGCAGGACAAACCGGCGCCCAGAGGCGGCTTCCGCCAGTTGCTCCCGCAGATCGAGGATCTCCCAGCTCGTCACCAGGGGCGGCAGCCGCCGCAGTTCGTCCAGCGTCCGCTCGAGTGCGGCGGCGTCGGGGTACTCCGGCTGTTGCAGGATGGGGCGCCGGCGCCAGGAATCCGGCGTCCACTCAGGACTTCCCGATGTGCCGCCAGTAACCATGAATTCTCAAGTTAGCATGACGCCCGGTTTGATATCATTTTCGGAAGGAGGGTAAACTCATGCCTATCGCCGATACGCTCATTACGGAACTCGACCGGGAAGCCCAGACCACGCGCAGGGTGCTGGAGCGCGTTCCCGGCGACAAGCTCACCTGGAAGCCGCACACCAAATCCATGAGTCTGGGCCGGCTCGCCCAGCACGTCGCCACCATTCCCGGTTCTATCTCCGGAATGGCCAGGCTCGACAGCTACGACGTGGAGAAATTCTCCGAACCGCCCGCACTGGAAAGCCCGGCCGCCATCCTCGCCGCCTTCGAGGAGAGCGTAGCCCAGGCGAAGGCCAACCTGGGCGCCACCGATGACGCCGCCATGATGAAGAACTGGTCCTTTAATATGGGTGGCCACCCCATCATGACCGTTCCTCGCATCGGCGTCTACCGCTCGATTCTGCTCAACCATCTCTACCACCACCGCGGCCAGCTCACCGTCTACCTGCGCCTGCTGAATGTGCCCGTGCCGTCCATCTATGGCCCCAGCGCCGACGAAAACCCCTTCGCTTAAGCGCCGCGTTGCTTCCAAACGCGGTACTTTGGAAGTCATGCACTATCGAACGTTGGGCCGGACCGGCTGGAAGGTTTCCGAGATCAGTTTTGGCGCTTGGGCCATTGGCAGCGCCTGGGGCAGCGTGGACGACGCCGAATCTCTCGCCGCCCTCGAGAAGGCCATCGATTGCGGCGTAAACTTCATCGATACCGCCGACGTCTACGGCATGGGCCACAGCGAGCGCCTCATCGCGCAGCTCAAGAGCGAGCGTAAGGAAGAGATCGTCGTCGCCACCAAGGCGGGCCGCCGCCTTTCGCCGCACACCGCCGGCGGCTACAACGAGAAGAACCTGGCGGCGTTCATCGAAGACAGTCTCCGCAACCTCGGGACCGGCTGCCTGGACCTGGTGCAGTTGCATTGCCCGCCCACCGACGTCTACTACACGCCCGAGGTGTTCGGCGCGCTCGACCGCCTGGTGGAGGCCGGCAAGATCCGTTACTACGGCGTGAGCGTCGAGCGCGTCGAGGAAGCTCTGAAAGCCATCGAGTTTCCCAATGTCCAGACCGTGCAGATCATCTTCAACTGTTTCCGCCACCGGCCCGCGGACCTGTTCTTCGAGCAAGCCAGGAAGAAACAGGTTGGGATTCTGGCGCGGGTTCCCCTGGCAAGCGGCATGCTCACCGACAAGCTCACTCGCGACTCGCAGTTCGCCGCCGACGATCACCGCAACTTCAATCGCCACGGCGAGGCGTTCGACGTGGGCGAAACCTTCTCAGGGGTGGATTACGAGACCGCGTTGGAAGCCGTCGAAGAGATCCGGCAATGGCTGCCGCCGGGAGTCGCCATGGCGCAGTTCGCCCTGCGCTGGATTCTGATGTTCGACGCCGTCACGTGCGCCATCCCGGGCGCCAAGCGCCCCTCGCAGGTGGCGGACAACTGCGCGGCATCGGACCTGCCGCCGCTATCCGAACAGGCCATGGAAGCCATCCGCGGCATCTATGACGCGAAGATCCGCGCGGGCGTGCATCAGCGGTGGTGAGGTAGGTTTACGCTGCCGGCGTGTACGCAGCGTCGCCGACCTCAATCGAGAGGCGCTTCCCGAGAGCCACAAAAGCCGCTTCCATCTGGTTGAGACGCGTGTGACGATCGAGGTCAAACAGCCGGTCGATGGTAGTCTTCGGGATACCGAGACGGCGCGCCAGTTCGGTCTTGCGAATGCCGGAGGCGAGGAACGCCATATACAGTTCGGTTTTCGCCGCGTCCAGGGCGGCCAGGCGAATCATGCGATGTTTCCGTCCGCGCGGTCTACTGGGGCGCGGAATCTCCTCGCCCCGACGGATCAGCTCTCGAATCATGGTGCGAATCGCGTCCGCGGCCATCTCCCCGGCTTCCTCTTCCGTGTCGCCCTGGGTGACGCCCCAATCGAAGTCGGGGAACTTGACGACAAAGCCACCCTCTTCGGCGGCCTCGAAAACTGCGGGGTATTCCACGCTATACCTCCTTGATCCCTAGCACCTTGAGGATGTCCTGGATCGTGCCCTTCTTGACCTCTTTGGACGGATGACGCGGCATAATGGTGCACTTCCCCTTGTAGTAGATGGCGAGGTGTTTCCTGGCGTCGACGAAGGTGCATCCCGCGTTCGCCAGCTTGCGCTTCAGCTCGCTCGCCGTCACAGCTCCATAGTAAGCTTGTTTGCTTACTGGGTCAAGGGAAGCTCAAGCGGGTGAAAGCCGTCACGTGCGCCATCCCCGGCGCCAAGCGTCCCGAGCAAGTGGCGGACAATTGCGCGGCATCGGACCTGCCACCGCTGCCCGATCAAACCATAGAAGCCATCCGCGGCATCTACGACACGAAGATCCGCGCGGGCGTCGACCAGCGCTGGTGAGATAGGGGCAGCTCAGGTGCTACAATTTCGGGGTGTTTCGGGACCTACTGGAAGACAGCCGGCGAAGGCTGCTGGGGTTGGTGGCGGGCGAGGCGGAGGTCACGCTGGTTTTGAGTTGGGGGAATGCAGGAGACCAGCTCATTTACGCGGGGCTTCGGCAATTGCTGGCGCAGGTGGACTACCGCGAGGTGAAGGGCGTCGATTTGAGCGGAGTTTCCGGACGGACCGCGCTATTGACCGGAGGAGGGTCCTGGTGCCGGCCATGGCATGAGATGCCGAAGGTGCTGGCGGCGGCGGAGGAGCGCTTCGAGAAGGTGATCGTGCTGCCTTCTTCCTACGACACGTCCGAGCCCACGGTACGCGAGGCGCTGAGGCGGAGCAAGGCGCTGTTCTTTGCGCGGGAGAAAGTGTCGTTGGGACAGATTCGCGACCTGTGCCGGGCGGACCTGGCGTTGGACACGGCCTTCTTCTTCGACTACAGGCCGTATCGCGGACGGGCGAGCGGCGTGTTGAACGCCTTTCGCACCGACGCGGAGCGCGCGGTGGAGGGGACCCCACCGGAGGACAATCGCGATATCTCGGCGGAGTGCGAGAACCTGGACGAGTGGCTGTGGGCCATCAGCCGCAAAGAGCAGATCCGCACGGACCGGGCGCACGTGATGATTGCGGGAGCGTTGATGGGGAAGCGGGTGGAGTACCGGCCTTCGAGCTATCACAAGGTTGCCGCGATTGCGCGTTACGCGCTGCGGGATTTTGCGGTGACGGAGATGCAGCCGGTCTAGTCCGGCACGATTCCCAGCCGCGCGTACTCATGGCGCAGGGCATCGACCAGGCGCGCCGCGGAGAAGCGTTCGAGGAAGACTTCGTGGGCGCGTGCGGCGAGACGCTGCCGCAGGGGCGCATCACCGAGCAGGCGGCTGAGAGCGCCGGCCAGCGCGCGCGCATCGCCCGCGGGGACCAACAGGGCGCTCTCGCCATCGGTGACTTCTTCGGGAATGCCATCGATGCGGGTGGCGACGATAGGTACGCCCGCCTGCATGGCCTCGAGCAGGGAAACGGAGCCGCTGCCTTCCTCCAGCGACGGCAGCACGAAGAGATCGGCGTGGCGGAGGTAAGGGTAGGCCTCGGGGACGAAGCCCTCGATGGTCACCAGATCCTGCAGACCGAGTTGGGCGGCGAGCGAGCGGTGGAATTCGATGAGGTTTCCGCGGCCCACCAGGCAGGCGCGGAACGGGCGGCCTTCGGCGGCGATCAGCGCGAGCGCGCGGAGCAGGATGGCAAGGCCTTTGCGGGGATCGTGACGGGAGACGGCAACGATCAAGGGCGCGCCCGTGGCACGCAGGCGTGCGATGGTATCGGGAACGGGCAAGGCACTGAGTTGCGGGATGCGGAAGGCGGTCTCCGGGGCGTAGGGCACGTGACAGATGGGGATGTCCGGGCCAAAGCGTTGGCGGATCAACCCCTCGACGGAGTGGTAATTGACGAAGACGGCACGGACACGGCGATGCCAGTGGGATTCGTAGCGATGGATCACGAGGCGATTCCAAACGGTTTCCACGAGTTGCACGAAGCGCGCGCTGAAGCCGTAGTACCGGAAGGCGGATGCCAGCTTGCCGAGCGCCTCGTGGATTACGGTGTCGTAGGCGCTGCCGACGGCTTGAGTGGGTATGCCGCGGGCGTTGAGACGGCTTGCGGCGGCTACGGCGACGTAAGTCCAGGACTGAAAGCCGTGAATCAAGTGGGGCGGGGGAAGGGGCGCCAAGTACTGTTCCACGGCTCGAATCAGGCGGGGCGCGTGGAAAGGCATCATGACGTAGCGGAAGGCGCCGTGGGAGCGGAAGGGCGTGGCGATGCGATGAACGAAGCCGCAGGGTACGGCGGCGGTTCCGGGTCGGGGGCTGACGCAGAAGATGTGGGGCTCAAAGCCGGCCTGCAGGAGCGCGTGGGCGTGGGCGCGGACCCAACTGTCATTGCCGCCGTATCCGCCCCAAGAGTCGTTGCCGGAGATCAGGACAACGGGGCGGGGCATTACGGCCGGAGCTCCAGGGGTTGCGCGATCCAGGCGGCAAGAGTATCCGCGCGCGCCAGCATGGGTGCGTAGGCGGCCTCCGCTTCGGCGGGGAAATACTGGGAGTAGATGGCGGCGATGGAATCGCGGAGCAGCGGGTCGAGGCCGGCGAGCGCCCCGGCGCGGTAGCCGGGGTGCCAGGCAGCGGGGTGACCGAGGGCGGTCCGGCGCAATTGGCGGAAGCCGGCCAGCGCCTGCCAGCCGCGGGCGCGGAGGAATTCGCGGGGGCTATCGAGCGCGATGACTTTGGCGACGTGCGCCAGGGAGGTGGCGCGCAGGTCATCCGCGATCTGGTAGGAGATGCGCGCGCGCACCAGATCGGTGGGGAGGGCGCGTGGATCGTCCAGGGTCATGGCAGGCGGCTCCCAGGAGCGCAGCCGGCAGAGCAGCGGGGCAAGCTCGATGCCCATGCGCGCGGGCCGGTCGCCCAGAGCGAGGGCGCCGAGCGCGATGCGCAGGCATTGCGTGCAGGCGCTGCAGGTGGCGCGGCCGAGTGGTACGTTCCAGCAGGAATATTGCAGGTCTCTGAGATCGCGGTAGCGTGTCCAGAGCAGCGCCTGCACCTGGCCGGAGTAAAGCGGCGCGGTGAGCGAGCCGTAGCGCACACCGAGCGGCGCAAGGAGCGCGGCCATGGCGCGCTGCGTGACGGTGGAATACATGAAGTGCGTATGCTGGACGGTTTTTCCGGAGCGCTCGATATTCTCGCTGACTTCGGCCTCCGCGGCGAGAAAGAGGTGGCTGACGCCGGCCGCTACGGAGACCGCGAGGAGCGAGCTGAAGTAGAGAAACGTATCGGTCATTTCATTGAGGCCGATGCCGTAACCCTTGACGTTGAGGGCGAAGTTGTTATCGACCGAGGTGCGGAAATCCGATTCCACTTCCACCAGGGTTGCGTCCCGGCGGACGGTGATACTTTCCAGCACGTGGCGGCGGCGGGCAGTGAGGTGATCGACATACGGCGGCATGGGCGATGTCGTGGTCACGAGCAGGGGGCGCGCGGTAAGTTCGGTGAGCAGGCCGGTTTGCAGCAGGCTGTCTTTACCGCCGCTGAAGGCCGTGGCGCAGCGCGGCGAATCGGGCAACGGCGTGAAGCCGGCGAGGGCGGGGCCGTGGCAGACAAGTTCTATGCTGCGCGCGTACTCTTCCGTACCGCGGTAGGCTTCCAGGGTCTGGACGGAGGCATCCATCAGGCGGAGCCAGAATTCGATTTCGGCAGCGTCCAGGGTGAAGGGGAGTTGGACGCGGCAGGGACGCAGCAGGACCCAGTGGGAATGAAGGCAGATGAGGGCGATGCGGGGCCACAGGGAATCGGGGACAGCCCCGAGATCGACGGCCGGCGGAAAGCGCAAGGTGAAACTGGTGGCGCGATAGAGGGGCGAGGGAGGGGAGACATCCCAGCGGAAAGCGACGGAACTGCCGGAACGCTGGTGGGGATGGAGCGTGAAGGTGGCGATCAAACGGATACCGCCGTTCCCTTGGGTGGAGCCGCGGCCACCGCGACGGCGACGCGCTGGATCTCCGCGCGAGTGAGGCGCGAGGAAGACGGCAGATACATACCTCGCTGGCAGAGGAGTTCCGCCGCGGGGAAGGGTGTGCCGGCATAATCGCGGTAGTACACGGGTTGGAGGTGGACGGGGATAAAAAAGGTGCGGGTTTCAATTCCCCGAGCGGCGAGATGCTCGCGGAGTTGGTCGCGGGTGGCGCCAAATTCGGGGTGCACGAGCAGGCCGAACATCCAAAATACGTTCTTGACGCCGGGCAGTTCGCGGGGGAGTTGGAGGCCAGGGACCGGTTCGAGCAACTGGCGATAGAGCAGCGCGTTTTTGCGGCGGGCTTTGACGAATTCGCCGAGCCGTTCGGTTTGGGCGAGGCCCACGGCGGCTTGCAAATTGGTCATGCGATAACTGAAACCTTTGTATTTATGCCAGAAGTGACGCTCGTCCGAAAAGGCGTGATCGCGCAGGCGCCGGGCGACGCGAGCGATTTCCGGGTCGTTGGTAGTGAGCATGCCACCTTCGCCGGTGGTGACGATTTTGTTGGCGTAGAACGAGAAGCAGGCCAGGTGGCCGAGGGATCCGGTTCGGCGGCCATGGTACTCGGCGCCATGGGCTTCGGCGGCGTCTTCGATGACCATGAGGTTGTGGCGGCGGGCGATCTCCATGATGGGATCCATGGGGGCGGGGTGGCCGTAGGTGTGGACGGCGATGATGGCGCGGGTGCGGTGGGTGATGGCGGCTTCGATGCGAGAGGGATCGATGTTCCACGTTTCGCATTCGGAATCGACCAGCACCGGGGAGGCTCCCGTGTAGGCGACGGCTGAGGCGGTGGCGACCATGGTGAAGGTCGGGAGGATGACCTCATCGCCGGGGCCGAGACCGAGCGTGGCGGTGGCAAGGTGGAGAGCGGTGGTGCCGCTGGAACAGGCGACGCCGAATTCACATTCCGCCTGGCGGGCGAATTCGCGTTCAAAATCGCGCACGAAGTTGCCGGCGGAAGAGATCCAGCCGCTCTCGATGCATTGGTTCAGGTAGCGGGATTCGTTGCCGTCGAGCGTGGGTTCGGACACGGGGAGCGTAGGGCGCTGGCCATGGAGATGGGCGTCGGGGAGCGGGAGCAACGCGGGTTCCATGCCCGGCAGCAGAGATTGGATGCGATTCATATCGGCCGTGGCCATGACGCGCGGCTGGACGATTCTGCTCGTGGGGGAGACCGGGGTTGTACGCCTGGAGCGAGCCAGCGCGGCGGCGACGCGCCAGGCAGGCTCATCCACCAGAATGCGGCGGCAGAGGACGCTGAATGTGAAGCGGGTGAAAACTTCGTGCTGCAGGGCGCGGGCTACTTCCCGGCGCCGGTTGGGATGGGTGAAGTAGTAGTCGAGCTTTTCGTGGAGCCGATCGATGCTGTGATACATCACGGCATCGGCGAGATCTCCGAGGGCGGCGTGGAAGTCCTCTTTGTAATCGCAGAGAGCGAAACCTCCGCTGGCGAAGCAGGAAGTGATTTTTGGCGAGATGCCGGAGAGGTAGCCGGTGTTGATGACGTCCACCAGGATTTCGCAGTTCCGATAGAGCGCGGGCAGTTCAGTCAGACAATCGAGATTAGCGCGCGGGGAGACGCCGTATTGCTCCTGGAGCTGTCCGGCGATTTCGGGCTCCATGAAATTGCCGTAGAACACGACCTCCTGTTTCAGGGAAGTGAGGACCCGCAGCCGGCCTTCGGTGTTGCCGGTGATGCCGATCTCATCGGCCGCGAATTTCCAGAAGAAACTCGAATCCGGGGTGAGCGAGAGGGCAGTGCGCGTGGGTTCATCCAGTTGTGCGAGTTCGGCGCAGAGGGGATCCCAGAGGTTGGCGGCGATGTTGTGCCGCTTGGTCTCGCGCAGGCGCGTCTCGATGCCCGCCAACGTGGGATCTGCGCGGTAGGGCAGATTGGCCAGTCTGCCGGCATAGAGGTTACCCGCAAACGCGAGGCGCGGTTGAAGCGTGGGGCTTTCTACGGCGTACGCGCGCCCGTGGCGGACGTAGCCGGGGAACGCACCCTGAGTGAAGCCGCGGACCTGGCGCGGATCGAGGATGCCGAGTTCACCCATGACGGCGGTGTGGGTCCGATCGGGGGAGTAGTGCAGGATCAAGGGATGATCGAGGCCGCGTTTGAGGCGGGCGAGACAGCCTTCAGAGCTTTCCGCAGTGTTTTCAGGGGGATCGAGGAGCAGGCTCGCGAACTGCAGAATCCCGTGGTCCCAGATGAGAGCCGTGGGGATTGAGGCCAGATCCCAGAAGAGGTTATTACCGGCGAGATCGCGGCAGATAGTGGCATAGCCCGCGTTGGGCAGCGCCAGGGCGAGATCGGGCTGGAAGACCTTGAGGGCGGCCAAGGCTTCGGCGATGCGGGCGGGGTCGCGGCCGATGAGCGGCGCGACGTCAATTTCCAGCAGGGTGGCGCCCAGGCGGCGCAGTTCGTCCGCCATGTCCAGGGCAAAACGGAAATCGACGCCGCCGAACCACTCGGCTGGGGGTTTGGTTACGGCGATCCGGAGACCGCCGAGGCAATTGGGCACTATGGGTGTCTCCATTCACTTGGCGCCGGCCAATGCCAGCGGCTTCAGATCGGCGGACGGAAACGGGAAACCCAGATACGCCGCCATGGTCGGAGCAATGCTGCGCATGTCCATCTCGCCGAGTGTGAGACCTTTCCCCACATCGGGCCCCGCCATGAAAAACGAGGCGAGCATTTCCGGATGCGACGGCGAGTAGCCGTGGGTGCCTCCTTTAGTCGCGGTCACGAGCGCCCCCGCCGTGTTCGCGGCGGAGAAGTTGGCTTGCATGTCCACCCAGAATGCGGCCTCCGGATTCCCGCCCATTGCCGCAATGGCCGTCCGGTCCAGAATCCGGGCGATGCCATTCGCCGGATTAGCGGCAAGCCGCCGCAGCAGTTGCTCCACTTTGACGCGCGTCGCCTCGTCCTTTGGGTCTTTCAACAGAATAGATGCCGATCCGCCATCCACCTGAGGAATCGCTTTCCAATCCAACACCAGCGGCGCTCCCCGGAAACCGCTGCCCTGTCCGAGCGTGACCAACCCTTCGTCGGCGAAAGCTTTCATCAGGTTGAGAATATGGTCGATGCGGGAAAAGCCGTGATCGGAAACAATACAAACCGCGTAGTCCGGACGAGCGGTGCGCGCCGTTTCCTCCAATTGCCCGAGCATGGCGTCGATCTGTTCCAGGGTGTTATTGGATTCGGGGCTAAACGGGCCAGTGGCGTGCTCCAGGTGATCGAGCGCCGCCAGATGGACGGTCATCAATTGCGGCTTCCCGTGCCGCAGGATCCAAGCCGCATACCGTGTGCGCGCCCAGTCGCCGGGGATGGCGTCATCCTGGTCGACGATGTACGGCCCCGCCTCTTGGGCAATCTCGGCTACGAGCCCGGGTGTGCTCACCACGCGCAGCAGTTTGAGGTCGTCGGCCGATTTCTGCGTCCGCCAGTACTCGGGAACGTTGTAGCGGATTCCCTTGGCGCCGACACTTACCGGCCAGGAAACGCTCCCCACGGTTAGCCCGACCTTCGCCGCGGCCTCCCACAAGGTGGGTACGGCGATGTCTTCGCTGTACCAGTACCAGCCTTCGAAGTTTCTCCCAAGAGGATCGAACGTGTGGTTGGAATAGATTCCATGCTTCGCCGGCCAAACACCGGTCACGATAGTCGTATGGCTCGGATAAGTAACGGTGGGCAACACACCGCGCACGCCGGACGCATGGGCACCCTCCCGCAGGAGGCCGCGCAAATGAGGAATCTTCAGGCCATGCGCATCGGCCTGGAGGACGTAGTCGGGCCGGAGGCCGTCAATGGAAATGAGCAGAAGCGCGCGCCCAGAAGCCCACGACGGCTCCAGAATCGACACCAGAATGAGAAGAAAGCGGCGACTCATGGGGCCATGATACCTCCTGGAGCGGGGCGGAGGCGCTGCTTGAATTGGATCTCTGGGGTGGGCGGAGGGATTCGAACCCTCGGCCACCGGAACCACAATCCGGCGCTCTACCAAGCTGAGCTACGCCCACCGTGAGGGATCAATTCAGTTTATCACTACAGCCCCGCCGCCTTCCATAACTCGTCTACCCGGCGTTTCACTTCCTGCGACATGCGGATCTCACCGGGCCAGGGGCGAGTAAAACCCTCGCCGGGCCACTTGCGGGTGGCGTCGACGCCCATCTTCGAACCGTAGTTCGGCAGGCGGCTGGAATGGTCGAGCGAATCCACCGGACCGAGCACGAACTGGATGTCGCGCTCGGGGTCGATGTGGTTCAGCGCTTTCCACGCCACCTCGCGGTAGTTCTGCACGTCCACGTCCTCGTCCACCACCACGATGCACTTCGAGAACATGGCCTGGCCCAGGCCCCAGATGGCGTGCATCACCTTGCGCGCGTGGCCGGGGTAGGATTTGCGGATGGCAACCAGGATCAGATTGTGGAACACACCCTCGGGCGGCATGGCGATGTCGCGCACCTCGGGCAGTTGCAGGCGCATCAGCGGCAGGAAAATGCGCTCGACGGCCTTGCCCATGTAGTAGTCCTCCATGGGCGGCGGACCCACAATCGTGGTGGCGTAGATCGGCTCCTTGCGCTGCGTCACACAGGTCACGTGGAACACCGGGTACTCATCGGCCAGCGAATAGTAGCCGGTGTGATCGCCGAAGGGGCCTTCGGTGCGCAGTTCGCCCAGCTCGACGTAGCCCTCGAGCACGATTTCCGCGTTGGCCGGCACTTCCAGGTCCGACGTCTGGCACTTCACCATCTCCACGGGGCCCTGCCGCAAAAATCCGGCGATCAGCATTTCGTCGAGATCCGGCGGCAGCGGCAGGATGGCCGAGTACATGGTGGCCGGGTCGGAGCCGATGGCCACCGCCACGTCCATGCGCCGGCTGCCGTGGTGCTGCGCGCGGCGATAATGCTCGGCGCCCTGCTTGTGGGTCTGCCAGTGCATGCCGGCCGTGCGCCCGTCGAACACCTGCATGCGGTACATGCCGCAGTTGCGCTTGCCGGTGTCGGGATTGCGCGAAAAAACCATGGGCAGCGTGATAAATCGCCCGCCGTCTTCGGGCCAGCATTGGAGCACGGGGAAATCCAGCAGCGAAAAGCCCTCGGTGCGGACCACCTCCTGGCAGGCACCTTTGGACACCGTTTTCGGGAAGAAAGCGCCCATGTCCGCCAGCTTGGGCAGCATTTTGAGCTTGCCGATGAGCCCCTCCGGCATGCGCATTTCGAGGAACTCGACGATGCGCGCGGCCACGTCTTCCACCGAGGCCACTTCCAGCGCGATCTCCATCTTGCGCATGGAGGCGAACGAATTGATCAGCACCGGCGTGGCGTAGCCTTTGGGCTTCTCGAACAGCAGCGCGGGACCGCCCTGCTTGACGGCGCGGTCGGCGAATTCGGCGATCTCCAGAACGGGATCGACCTCAAACGGGATGCGCTTCAGCTCGCGATTCTCTTCCAGCGCGCGGATGAAGTCGCGCAGATCTCGATAGGCCATACGATGAGTGTAGCGCCGGCGGTCTGTGCCGCCGGTGTTCTTCGCAGCCCGGACGACGCCCCACCGGTGGCAAGACCGCCGACGCTACCAAGGCCGGTGCGCGGATCTCGCAGCGCAACAGCCGCTGGTCTGGTGAGCGGTGAGCCGTGGTTTCTATCCGAATGGACTTTTATGCAGGTCTTCGCGAGAGAGCCTGTCGGAAGCGGTGAAGGCTGCAATTCGGCTCCGGATCTCACGTTCCTGGCGCTTTAGACGTTCGGTTTCGGTTTCGTGCGAGGCAAGTTGCTCCAGATAGGCCTTGACCAGCGCGGAGAGGGACGTATCGCGCTCGGCCGCGGCCATCCGGGCGCGTTTGTATGTGTCGTCGTCAACCGCGATTGTGATATTGCGCATAAGCGCACAGTAACACAGTCTCCGCTCGGAACGCTTGACATCAAAGAGGCCATTCATCATCATTGAATCAAGATGCGTACGACGCTGGATGTGGAAAGCGATGTTCTGGATGCGGCCAGGGTTTTGGCCATCGCCCGCGGCGTTTCGGTGGGAGCGGCTTTGTCGGAACTGGCACGGCGGGGTGTCGCGGCCCGAACGCCGTTGAGCACGCGCAACGGTTTTCCGGTATTTCAGGTACCGGTGGGAACGCCGGGGTTCGGTCCGGATGAGGTTGCAGCGGCGACCAGTAGGGACGACCTTGAGGCGGCGCGGGAATTCCTGGGGCCGGGACGGTAACCGTGCCGGTCTCCCTGCTGGATGTCGATGTCCTGCTCGCTTTGGCGTGGCCGACCCATGTCCACCATCTGGCGGCGCACCGGTGGTTTGGGGAGAATCATGGGATGGGGTGGGCAACTTGTCCGCTGACGCAGTTGGGGTTTGTGCGGCTGGCGATGCAGCCGGCGGTGGTGAAGGTCCCGATTCTCTTCGGGGACGTGATGGAGGCGCTGGCCCAAATGACGGCCAACGGCGCGCATCGGTTCTGGCCGCTGGAGGGCGGACTTGCGGGAATTCGCGACGAGATTCGCGCTCGCGTCGTGGGACATCACCAACTGAGCGATGCCGTCCTACTCGATCTGGCGATCCGGCATCAGGGACGGCTGGCTACGTTCGATCGGAGGGTTTTGGGGCTGTTGCCGCCGGATTCGGTGATGCGGGATGCGGTGGCGATTATTCCGGCTTAGCCATGTAGTCTGAATCCGGACGGCAGTAGCCACCGCGCCGCCAACGCCCACCTCGCCCGGAGACTCGGCAGCGTCTGGGGGGCTGAAAGAACTGACGCAACCTCAAGTGCCTGAGTCTGTTGGAAAGCTGCTCTGAGCGCTGGTGGAGGGCATTTCACCAAAGTTCGAAACGTGTCCACGACGGGGAGCCATTTCTCGGCTTCCGAACGGAGGACGTATCACGTTTGCCGCCCTTCTTGTCCGAAGTCGATGCTGGCCGACGGAGTATAGTGGAAAACCCCGTGAGGCGGGCTTTTCAGCCCGGCTCACGCCACGGGCTGGGCGTGAATCTCTTGCAAGCTCCAGACCCGTATGGGGTCGCGCACTCGCGCCGCGATGGCGTCGGCGGTGGTGCCGCGCTTGGCCACCAGGCGGAAGCCGAGCTCGGTGAAGCGGCGGGCCACCTCGACGGCCTCGGGCTTGTGATGGTCGATCACGCTCAGGAAGACGGTGCCTCTTTCGGGAAGCGGGCTGCCGGCGCTGATCTGCGCCTTCAGGAACGCCTCTCCGAAGTTCACGCCCACACCCATCACTTCGCCGGTGGAACGCATCTCGGGGCCGAGCGCCGGGTCCACGCCGGGGAATTTGTTGAACGGGAAGACCGGCGACTTGACGAAATGCTGCGCACGGAGAGCCTGCCGGACGCGCGCAGCGATAGCAGTTAGGACGGGCAGCGATGGGCGAGTTGGCTGGTCGACGCGGACGAAAGGCGCGGTTCCAATCCCCGACCGGCGACTGGGATTGAGTTAGGCTATGCGGCGATTCTCCCCTAAGGCTCGGCTACGTCGACATACGCGAACAACAAATCCCGAAATTCGGGATTCTAAAGGCGAAGTATTGCAGCAGTTCCTGGAACGGCCGGCCTTGCGAGCGGGCTTGGTTCAGCAGACGTTGGCGGACGGAAGCGCCGAGATCGCGGCCGCTCACAGAATCGCCTCCAGGTACGGCCGCATCGTTTTGTCGACGCGGTCTACTTTTGCGAACCTGGACAGCGCCTGGAAGTCCGGCTTCCGCGTCCTCTCACGGTACGTTCGCAGTGCTTCGACGGCAACGTCGAGCCCGATCTTGTTTCGGTACTTGAAACAGTCGGCGATCGTCTTCTCCGGCGAATACACCCGCACGGGAACCTGGTCGATGGAGATGACGCCGATGCCGGCGCTGAAGGATGGATCGGAGTACCAGAAGACGCGTAGCGGAATACCATCGAGCTTGGGGACTTGAGCGTGGCTGGGCAGGGCAACATCCACCGCATGCGGGACCTGCGTCGTGAGGCCGTGATGTGCTAGGGCGGAGATCAGGCAGATTACCGCACGCGGTATCCGGATCGCGACTGAGACCAGGTCGGGGCTGGTGAGCGGTGGGGCGGTAGAGAGCCGGTAGATGCCACGGCCCACTTGTTCAAGCTCGCCGCTGTCCCGAAGGTTGTACAGCGTCCGAGGGTGAACGCCCAGACGAATGGCGTCGCTGGTGCGGAGCATTCCTTTGTGCTTGGTGAACAACTGGCGTGCCTTGACGAAACCGGCGCCGGCAATCGGCATTGGATAGAATCCACGGACATTATACACCATTTCCGAGGTTTCTATCCGACTGCGAATTGGGTCGCGTAAAATGT
>PMYB01000019.1 GCA_003170915.1 Bryobacterales bacterium
GTTCCGTATAGCGAGGCTCGCCTGCTGAATATGGCGGAGATCACTGGCGGCTCGCCATACGGCGCCGGCACGCTGGCGGGAGCCGACGGGAAGCGGGTACCGAGCGAGAACGAGCTGGCTATCGCGCGGTTCCAGGGTCGTCACGTCACCCAAATTGCGAAGAAATTGGCCGGCGGCTGAAAAAACTGGCTTTAGAAGAGGACAAAAGCGATGGCTTACCAAAGCGTAAATCCCTATGACGGCAAAATCCTGAAGACGTTCGAGGAACTCACCGACAACCAACTCGAGACGGCGCTTAAAAGCGCTGCCGCCTGTTTCGAGAACTGGCGGCACACGACTTTCGCCGAGCGGGCGGCCGTGGTCGCAAAAGCCGCTGCTATCATGCGGGCGCGCACCGATGAGTTTGCTCGCCCGGTGACGCTCGAAATGGGCAAGCTCATCGACCAGGCCCGCGGCGAAGTGGCGCTTAGCGCGGACATCATCGACTACTACGCCAAGAACGCAGAGCGCTTTCTCGCACCACAACACCTCGAGCCGAGCTCGGGCGAAGCAGAGGTCGAAAGCACCCCGTTCGGCGTGCTCTTCGGCGTCCAGCCCTGGAACTTTCCCTACTACCAGCTCGCGCGTTTTGCCGCGCCCAACCTGATGGCGGGCAATGTCGTCATGGTGAAACACGCGGGTTGCGTTCCGCAATGCGCCATCGCCTTTGAGAAGCTGTGGCTGGAAGCGGGTGCGCCAGCGGGCGCGTATACCAACCTGTTGATCTCGCATGACCAGGTGAACCGTGTGATCGACGACGCCCGGATCAAGGGTGTGGCGTTGACCGGTAGCGTGGAAGCCGGAAAAAGTGTTGCCGCCCGAGCCGGGCAAAACCTCAAGAAGTCGACCATGGAACTTGGTGGCAGCGACGCCTTCATCGTGCTCGAAGACGCCGACCTCGACAAGACGGTCGAGTGGGCGATCTGGGCCAAGATGAACAACACGGGCCAGTGCTGCGTCGCGGCGAAGCGTCTCATCGTCGTCGAGGAACTGGCCGACCGCTTTCTCGAAAAATTCCAGACCGCGTTGGCGGCACTCAAGCCAGGAGACCCGATGGACCAGGCGACGACGCTCGGACCCCTGTCCACGGAAGCGGCCCTGGTGCAACTGCTGGACCAGGTCAAACGAGCCGTCGCCAAGGGCGCCACTGTGGTGATGGGCGGCAAACGCATCGATCGGCCGGGATCTTTCATGCAGCCGACGATCCTGACGAATATCAAGCCCGGCAATCCCGCCTTCAGGGAGGAATTCTTCGGGCCGGTCGCGCTCTTCTTCCGAGTCAAGAACGAGGACCAAGCGGTGGCGCTCGCCAACGATTCGGATTTCGGGTTGGGGGGATCGGTCTTCACCAAGGATGTAGCGCGCGGCAAACGCGTGGCGAGCCGCGTAGACACGGGCATGGTCTTCGTCAATCACCCGACCTGGACGACACCCGACCTGCCGTTCGGCGGCATCAAGAACTCGGGTTACGGACGCGAGCTTTCCAGCATGGGAATCCAGGAGTTCGTGAACAAAAAGCTGGTTCGCGTCGCTTCGATCGACGCGCCGGCATAGGAGTTCTCGATGTCGATGTGAATGACCATTTGATAGTAACCTGGTTTTTGCATGGATGAATTCCGACTGATCACGCTCGATCCGGGCCACTTTCACGCCGCCTTGATTCAGAAAGAGATGTATTCCGGCGTCTCCAGGCGGGTCGCCGTCTATGCGCCGCTGGGGCCGGATCTGATTGGGCACCTGAACCGCGTCGCCCGGTTCAATCTGCGCCAAGAGAACCCGACCTCCTGGGAACTGGACATCCAAGCCGCGCCGGATTTCCTGAAGCGAATGCTCGAGGAGCGCCCGGGCAACATCGTGGTGCTCTCGGGACGCAATCGCGGCAAAATCGACCTCATACGCGCATCGCTGGATGCGGGGCTCGACGTGCTGGCCGACAAGCCGTGGATCATCCGCGCGGCGGATCTCGCGGCGCTCGAGGAGGCGCTCGCCACTTCCAGCCGCCGCGCCCTGGTGGCATACGACATCATGACCGAGCGCTACGAAATCACCAGCATTTTGCAGCGCGAACTGGTCAACGATGCGGAGACCTTCGGGGAGATCCTGCCCGGCTCCGAGCGGGAACCGGCGGTGTACATGGAGAGCGTGCATCATCTGCTGAAGCTGGTGGCGGGCGTGCCTGGGCTGCGGCCGGCCTGGTTTTTCGACATCCGCGAGCAAGGCGAGGCGCTGGCCGACGTGGGCACGCACCTGGTGGACCTGGCCCAGTGGACGCTCTTCCCCGAGCGCGCCATCGACTATCGCACGGATATCGAGATGCTGGCGGCGAGCCGCTGGCCCACCACGATCACCAGCGCGCAGTTCCGGCAAGTGACCGGCGATCCGGGCGAGGGGCTGGATTATTTCTGCAATACGCGCGTGTCGTATGCGCTGCGCGGCACCCATATCAAGCTGGACGTTCTGTGGCGATGGGAAGCGCCAGCGGGGACCGGCGATACGCACCTGGCCGTGTATCAAGGGTCGAAATCGCGCATCGAGATCAGGCAGGGGAAAGAAGAGAACTACCAGCCGGAGTTGTACGTGTTTCCGCGCGGCGCGGCGACAAACTCCGCGCTCAAGAGGAAGATCGGGGCGCTGGCGAGCCAATATCCGGGCATCGCAGTCGAGGACCAGGGAGCGCGAGTGCGCGTGACCATCCCGGACCAGTACCGCGTGGGCCACGAGGCGCACTTCGCCCAGGTGACGAAGCAGTTCTTCGAGTACATGAAGCGCCCGGAAACCTTCCCG